>URRU01000022.1 GCA_900550335.1 uncultured Clostridium sp.
AAAATAAAAGTAAAAAGCCGTTTAATTAGTGTTATAATAAACAAGACACTAAAAAAAATGCTATTTACTTTATTTTTGAAAATATAAATGATATTCTTATAAGAAAGTGAGTAACAAATAACTAATATATAAAAAATTACACTTTAGATTTATATAGTATAATCTAATATTTTATAAAAGGTTAAAAGTGATATTATCAATTTAAGATTAAATAAAGGGGGAATAATCTGATGACTAAAAAGTTTAATAAAATACTTGTGGCTAACAGAGGTGAAATAGCTATAAGAATATTTAGAGCATGTTCAGAGTTAGGAATTAAAAGTGTAGGTATATACAGTAAAGAAGATAAATATGGATTATTCAGAACTAAAGCTGATGAATCTTACTTAATAGGAGAAGGAAAAGGTCCTATAGATGCATATCTTGATATTGATGGGATAATAGCTCTTGCTAAAAGAAAGAAAGTAGATGCTATACATCCTGGATATGGATTCTTAGCTGAAAATGCAGAATTTGCTAGAAAATGTGAAGAAAATGGAATAACATTCATAGGTCCATCTTCAGAAATAATGGATCTTATGGGAGATAAAATAAATTCTAAAAAAATAGCTCACGAGGTAAATGTACAGACTATACCTGGTGTAGAAAAAGCTATAAAATCTACAGCTGAAGCTAAAGAAGTTGCTGCACAGATAGGTTATCCAGTAATGATAAAAGCTTCTAACGGTGGTGGCGGGAGAGGTATGAGAATCGTTCACCGTGAAGAAGACCTAGAATTAGAATATGAAACAGCTTGTAGTGAATCAAGAAAAGCATTTGGTGAAGATATAATATTCATAGAAAAATATATAGAAGATCCAAAACATATAGAAGTACAGATATTAGGTGACCAGTATGGAAACTTAGTACATCTTTATGAAAGAGACTGCTCTGTACAGAGAAGACATCAGAAAATAATAGAATACGCACCAGCATTCTCTTTAAGTGAAAAAACTAGACAGGAAATATGTGCTGATGCAGTAAAACTTGCTAAACACGTTGGCTACTCAAGTGCAGGTACATTAGAATTCCTTGTTGATAAACATGGAAACCACTATTTCATAGAAATGAACACAAGAATACAGGTTGAACACACTGTATCTGAAATGGTAACAGGAATAGATATAGTTCAGAGTCAGATATTAGTTGCAGAAGGATATTCTTTAGATAGCCCTGAAATAGACATAAAATCTCAGGATGACGTACAGCTTAGAGGATACTCTATACAGTGTCGTGTTACTACTGAAGACCCTAAAAACAACTTCATGCCTGACACAGGAAAAATACAGGTATACAGAACTGGTTCAGGATTTGGTATAAGACTTGACGGTGGAAATGGATTTACAGGTGCAAATATAAGCCCATACTACGACAGCTTACTTGTTAAAACAATTTCTTATGATAGAACATTCAAAGGAGCTATAAACAAAACTCTAAGATCTATAAAAGAAATGAGAGTTAGAGGGGTTAAAACAAATGTAGGATTCCTTGTAAACGTACTTAACAACCCTCAGTTTGAAAAAGGTCTATGCTCAACTAAATTCATAGATGAAAATCCAGAACTATTTGATATACAGGAAAGTAAAGACAGAGGAACTAAACTATTACAGTACATAGGAAACGTAATAGTAAATGAAAATAAATGTGCAGAAAAACCAAGATTTGATGCATTACACGAGCCAGACTTATCAAGAGAAGTTCCTATAATAGAAGGAAGTAAAGCTAAATTTGAAAGACTAGGCAAAAAAGCATACATAGAAGGAATAGCAAACGATAAAAAAGTATTATTAACTGATACAACTATGCGTGATGCTCATCAGTCATTATTAGCTACTAGATTTAGAACTAATGACTTCTTAAATGTAGCAGAAGCAACTGATAAATATCAGAAAGACTTATTCTCACTTGAAATGTGGGGTGGAGCTACATACGATGTTGCATACAGATTCTTAAAAGAATCTCCATGGAAGAGACTTCAGAAATTAAGAGAAGCTATACCAGATATAAACTTCCAGATGCTACTAAGAGCTTCTAACGCTGTTGGATACAAAAACTATCCAGACAATGTAATAGAAGAATTCATAAAAGCATCTGCAAGAGAAGGAATAGACGTATTTAGAATATTCGACTCATTAAACTGGGTAGAAAACATGAAACCATCTATAACAACAGCTCTAGAAACTGGAAAAATAGTAGAAGGGACAATGTGCTACACAGGAGATATATTAGATAAGAGTAAATCTAAATATAACTTAGAATACTACATAAAAATGGCTAAAGAATTAGAAGCATTAGGTTCTGATATAATAGCAATAAAAGACATGTCAGGTCTATTAAAACCTTATGCTGCATATACTTTAGTAAAAGAACTTAAAAAAGAAGTAAAAGCTCCTATACATCTACATACACACGATACAAGTGGAAATGGTGTTGCACTTTGCTTAATGGCATCAGAAGCAGGAGTAGATATAATAGACTGTGCATTAGAATCAATGGCAGGATTAACAAGTCAGCCTTCTCTAAATGCTATAGTTGAAGCATTAAAACACACAGAAAGAGACACAGGAATAGACTTATACGGATATGATCAGCTTGGAAGATACTACAAAGACTTAAGAAAAGTATACAAAAGATTTGAATCAGATCTTACAAACTCTTGTGCAGAAATATACAACTTCGAAATACCGGGTGGACAGTACACTAACTTAAAACCTCAGGCAGACAGCTTAGGATTAGTAGGTAGATTTGATGAAGTAAAAGAAAACTACAAAGTTGCAAATGAAATAGTTGGAGATATAATAAAAGTTACTCCATCATCAAAAGTAGTTGGGGACTTAGCAATATTCATGTCTAAAAACAACTTAACAAAAGAAAACATATACGAAGAAGGAAAACACCTTGCATTCCCAGACTCAGTAGTTGACTACTGCAAAGGTATGATAGGACAGCCAGAAGGTGGAGTACCAAAAGAATTATCAGAAGTAGTACTAAAAGGTGAGGAAGCTATAACTGTAAGACCAGGTTCACTTCTACCACCAGAAGATTTCGATGCTATAAAACAGCACTTAAAAGAAAAATTCGAATTAAAAGAAGTAACAGACCTTCAGGCAATAAGTTATGCATTATATCCAAAAGTATATGAAGAATACTTAACACATATACAGGAATACAATGAAATATCTAAACTAGAAAGTGATGTATTCTTCTATGGATTAAACAAAAATGAAGAATGTGAAGTTGAAATAGAAGAAGGTAAAAACTTAACTATAAGACTTACTGATATAGGAGATGTTAAAGATGACGGATTCAGAACTGTTGATTTCGAATTAAACGGAATGATGAGATCTGTTGAAATCAAAGATAACAACTTCTCAGGAACTATAAACCATGTTGAAAAAGCTGACATGGGAGACCCACTTCAGATAGGTGCAAGTATACCAGGTAAAGTGGTTAAACTTCTTGTAAAAGAAGGAGATGAAGTAACTAAGAACCAGCCATTAATAGTAATAGAAGCTATGAAAATGGAAACTAACATAGTTGCTAAGACTGATGGTGTAATAAAATCTATCAAAGTTGCAGATGGTGATATGGTAATAGACAAACAGTTACTGATGATAATGAAAGAAGCAGAATAATTTAATAAAAAATAATATATCTAGGGGATAAGTTATTAAACTTATTCCCTATTTTTATTTTTTTTGAATATAATATATATAACATTGTTATAAGTAAAACTTAGATAAAAAATAATAATATTGTCATAGGAAAAACTTAGATAAAAAGATTTTAAAACATAATTATTAAAAAGTGATATAATTTAGTTAATAAAATTATTAATAGAAAAGAGGAATTTAATATGAGTTATTCAGTTGTTTATGCGACATCTACAGGAAATACAAAACTATTAGCAGATAATGTAGCAGAGGTACTAGGTTCAGAATGTGTTTATTTTGGGCAGCCAGATGAAAAAGCAAAAGAATCAGATGTAATATTTGTAGGATTTTGGACAGATAAGGGAACTTGTAATGAAGAAATAAAAGAATTTATAACAGGTTTAAAAGACAAAAAAGTAGTATTATTTGGCTCAGCTGGTGCTGGAAGTGAAGATTATCTAAATAAGGTGTTAAATAATGTAAAAGGCGAATTAGATGAAAGTTGCGAGGTAGTAGCTGAATTTATGTGTCAGGGAAAGATGCAACAGAATGTGAAAGCTAGATACGAACGTATGCTAGAAGAAAAACCAGGAGACGAACAAATACTAAGTTTAATTAAAAACTTTGAAGAAGCTTTAAATCACCCTAATGAAGACGATTTAGCTAGACTTAAAAATACAGTTAAAAAAGCCATTGAGAAATAAAAATTTATTATAAAATAACAAAAAATTAATTGGTAAAAATATTTTTCAAAAAAGTTAAAAAATTTTTAAAATAAAAGAGGAAAACGTATTTATATATAGAATTTAATACATTGTAGAGTTGTTCTTCGACTTTATTCAAAAGGCAAATTATTTTATAAAATTAAAAAATTACTATTCTCAAAGGTGGGTGTTCATATGAAAGTATATGATAGCAAAATGATAAGAAATGTAGCAATATTAGGTCACAGTGGATGTGGGAAAACAAATCTTATAGAAACAATATCTCACGTAGCAAACACAAAAAAAATACCTAAACTTACTGCAAAAGCAAATATGACTTATAGTATGGGTCTTATTCCTATAGAATATGACGACTATAAATTCAATTTACTGGACACTCCAGGTTATTCTGATTTCAGTGGTGATGTTATATCAGCTCTAAAAGTATGTGATTTAGCTGTTATAGTAATAGATGCAACAGATCCATTACAGGTAGGAACTGAAAAAGCTATAGAGCTTACTGAAGGAATACCAAAATTAATGTTTATAAATAAAATAGATAATGAAAAAGCTAGATATAAAGACGTTATAGAAATGCTAAACGGAAAATTCGCACATAAAATAATAGCTATGATAAGTCCAATATACAAAGATAAAAAATTCTGTGGACTACACAATGTTTTTGAAAATGTAGACGACTTAGAAGGCGAATTCAAAGAACAGGCAATAAGCATGAAAGAAGCTCTTATGGAATTAATAGCTGAAACTGATGATGAAACTTTAGAAAAATACTTCAGTGGAGAAGAATTAACTAAAGAAGAAATACAGAAAGGTATAATCATAGGAGTTCACAAAGGCGACATAATACCAGTTATATCTGGATCAACTATAAACAATGTAGGAACAAAAGAAATAATAGAAACTATATCAAGTTATATAGAACCTACATATCTTGACAATGAAAGTCCATTTAAAGGACAGGTATTCAAAACTGTAGTAGACCCATTCGTAGGAAAAATATCTTATATAAAAATAGTTCAGGGTACAGTTAAGAAAGAAACAGAAGTATACAATCTAAACAGAGAAGTTAAAGATAGATTAGCTAATATATACTCTATAAACGGAAGCGAACTTATAGAGCTTGAATCAGCAAAAGCAGGAGATATAATAATAGTTGCTAAATCTCCAACATTAAAAACAGGAGATACTATCTCTACTTGCAAAGATGAAATACCAGAAGATGAAATAAACTTCCCTAAACCACAGATATACTACGCTGTTAGTCCTAAAAATAAAAACGACGATGAAAAAGTTGGAACAATATTATCAAAACTAACAGAAGAAGATCCGACTCTTGACTTCTACAGAAATGCTGAAACAAAACAGGCTCTTCTAGGTGGACAGGGTGAACTTCATCTAAAAACTGTAATAAATAAAATGAAAGATAAATTCGGTACAGAAGTAGAACTTAGCGACCTTAAAGTTGCATATAGAGAAACAATAAAAGGTAAATCAGATGTTCAAGGAAAACATAAAAAACAGTCTGGTGGACATGGACAGTACGGAGATGTAAAAATCAGATTTGAAAGAAGTGATAAAGAATTTGAATTTGATGAAGAAATATTCGGTGGTTCAGTTCCAAAACAGTACATACCAGCAGTTGAAAAAGGACTAAAAGAAAGTATGGTAAAAGGTATACTAGCAGGATACCCAGTATGCAATATAAAAGCTACTCTTTATGATGGTTCTTATCACGATGTTGACTCTTCTGAAATGGCATTCAAGATGGCAGCTTCAATAGCATTCAAAAAAGGTATGGAAGAAGCACAGCCAGTACTTCTTGAACCAATCATGAAACTTACTATAACAATACCAGATGAATACATGGGAGATGTTATGGGAGATATAAATAAAAGAAGAGGTAAAATACTAGGTATGGAACCTACTGACAATGGAAAACAGTTATTAATAGCTGAAGCTCCTCAGGCTGAAACATTCAAGTATGCAATAGATTTAAGAGCTATGACTCAGGGTAGAGGATACTTTGAAATGGAATTTGCTAGATATGCAGAAGTTCCTAACCAGATAGCTGAAAAAATAGTTGCAGCAGCTAAAAAATAAAACTAATTGAACAAAAAACTTGTAGTTTAACATAATATTTTAAGATATTGTCCTATATATATGATAAAATTATATAGGACAATATTTTTTTGTAGAAATATTTGTAGAAATACAGAAGAAGGAAATTTATAATGGCAAAAATAAAAACAAAATACGTATGTCAGTCATGTGGATATGAAAATCCAAAATGGCTTGGAAAATGTCCAGAATGTATGAAATGGAATACATTTGTGGAGGAAATAGAAGATAAAAGTACTAAAAGTAATAATAGAGAAACTTTTGTAATAGATAAATCATCACAGAAACCTGTAAATATAAATTCAATAACAATAAAACATGAGGAGAGATTCTCTAGTGGAATAAACGAGTTAAACAGAGTATTAGGCGGTGGAATAGTTAGAGGTTCACTTGTGCTTGTAGGTGGAGATCCAGGAATTGGAAAATCTACACTACTTCTACAGGTATCTGAAAGTGTTGCACAATCGGGAAAGAAAGTGCTATATATATCAGGAGAAGAGTCAGAATCTCAGATAAAAATGAGAGCTGAAAGATTAAATGCTAAATCAGAAAATTTATATATAATGGCAGAAAATAATTTAAATATTATAGAACATCATTTAGAAGGGTTTGACCCAGACCTTATAATATTAGACTCTATACAGACTGTATTTACACCGGATATAGCTTCGGCACCGGGTACAGTGAGTCAGATAAAAGAGGGTACTTCAAGATTTATGAGGATTTCCAAAAAAATGGGAATATCTACATTTGTAGTTGGCCATGTTACAAAAGAAGGCTCTCTTGCAGGGCCAAAAATAATGGAGCATATGGTTGATACAGTACTTTATTTTGAAGGTGAAAGATATAATACGTACAGACTTGTAAGAGCTGTAAAAAATAGATTCGGTTCTACTAATGAACTAGGTGTATTTGAAATGAGTGAAAAAGGACTTCAAGAACTTGAAAATCCTTCAAAGGCTCTTATTTCAGAAAAACCAGAAGATGCATCTGGCTCTGTAATAGTATCTACTGTAGAGGGTACAAGACCGATGTTACTTGAACTTCAGGCACTTGTATCTCCTACTAGCTTTGGTATACCTAGAAGAACAGCAACAGGTATAGATTTTAATAGGGTAAATCTATTACTTGCTGTACTTGAAAAAAGAGCAGGAATGCAGATACAAAATCAAGATGTATATTTAAATATAGTTGGTGGAATAAAAATAAACGAGCCATCTATGGATTTAGGTGTGATACTAGCTGTTGCATCTGGATTTAGAAATATACCGATAAGCGGAGAGGTAGCTGTTACTGGAGAAGTTGGACTTACAGGAGAAATAAGAGGTGTAAGCTACATTGAAAAAAGAATATCTGAGTGTAGAAAACTAGGATTTAAAAAAATAATAATTCCAAAATCAAACTATGAATCTGTAAAAGATGTAAAAGGAATAGAAATATGGCCGGTTGAAAATGTAAGACAGGCTATAAATATGGTATTGAGGGGAGAGTAGTTAGTACATGGATGTATATGTAACAGATAAAACAATGAGAAAAGAAGTACTTAAAATGATTTCTCCAGGGACTCCTCTTAGACAGGGACTGGATAATGTCCTAAAGGCTAAAACAGGAGGACTTATTGTAATAGCTAGTGATGAAAGTGTTATGGATTTAGTAGATGGTGGATTTGCTATACATGTTGAATACACACCATCATACCTTTATGAGCTTGCAAAAATGGACGGTGCAATAGTACTAAATTCTGATGTGGATGAGATATTATATGCAAATACGCAGCTTATTCCAGACTATTCAATAAAAACTTCTGAAACAGGGACTAGACATAGAACTGCTGAGAGGGTTGCAAAACAGACTAAGGCAATTGTAATTGCAATATCTCAGAGAAGAAATGTTATATCTGTATATAGAGGAGACCAAAAGTATGTAGTTGAGGATATATCAAAAATATTTACAAAGGCAAATCAGGCACTTCAAACACTTGAAAAATATAAATCAGTATTAGACCAAGCTGTTGCTAGTTTAAATACGTTGGAGTTTAATGGATTTGTAACTATATACGATGTGGCATTAGTACTTCAAAAAATAGAAATGGTAATGAGAGTAACGGATATAATTGAAAGTTACCTATTAGAATTAGGAGTAGAAGGTGCACTTATAAAAATGCAGCTTGAAGAACTTATGGGGAGTACAAGAGAGGACCGGGAGCTAGTATTAAAAGACTATGGAACTCAGGTATCATCTAATGAATTTAAGGAAAAATTGGCAAACCTTACAGAAGATGAGCTACTGGACTTAACAAATATAGCTAGACTTCTTGGATATACAGGTGTATCAGAAAATATGGATATGCCTATAAAAACAAAGGGATATAGAGTTCTTAATAAGATTCATAGATTACCTAGAACAATAATAGAAAACCTAGTAAATTATTTTGACAATTTCCAGGATATACTAACAGCTTCAATAGAAGAACTTGATGAGGTTGAAGGTATCGGTGAAATAAGAGCTACTTATATTAAAAATGGACTTGTAAAAATGAAACAGTTAGCATTACTTGATAGACATATTTAATAGTAAAATGAAATTATACAATTTATATTAAAAATGATATAATAGACTGAGTTAGGGAAAAGTGCAACAAATTTGGTGAAATTTTGGTGAAGTTTGCTATTTTTGTTGTACATAAGTAAAAATTTAGTCTATAATAATAAAATATAATAGGGGAGGTGATACATTGATTAAGAAGATAGTAAGATTTTTAATTGGTGGATTAGGTTTAATCGTAGGTTCTTCTACTTACGTATCGGTAACACAGAATTTTCAAATATTAACATACAATAATAAAACATATGAAGCAATAGCGTCAGTTGTAGCTGGTTTAGTAATAGGAATTATATTTTATTTAATTGAGCCTTGGTTTATGAATAAAATCAAGAAAATAGCAAGAGCAGCAGAAAAGGAAATCTCTAGATACCCTCAGGTCGATATATTACTTGGGTCTGTAGGTCTTATAGTAGGTTTCGTAATAGCGTATCTTGTAAGTGGAATTATAAACTCTATACCGATAGTAGGTAAAGTAATATCAGTACTTGTATATCTTGTACTTGGATATTTAGGAGTTAGAGTAGCACTTAAGAGTAAAAATGATCTTGCAAACTTTGGTAAATTAAATAAAAAACTAGCAGCTAGCCTTGCAAAAGAAAAAGAGCAGGAAAAAGAATGCGAAAAATTAAAAGAAGAAGTTAAAGAATGTGGAGCTTCTATTCCTCCAAAAGTATTAGACACAAGTGTAATAATAGATGGAAGAATAGCTGATATATGCCAGACTGGTTTTATAGAAGGTAAGCTTATAATACCGGCGTTTGTATTAGAGGAGCTAAGACACATAGCTGATTCTGCTGACGATTTAAAAAGAGTAAGAGGTAGAAGAGGGTTAGATATATTAAATATAATCCAGAAAGAATTAAATATAGAAGTTGAAATAAGCGAACAGGATTTCCCAGAAATAGCTGAGGTAGATAGTAAATTATTAAAATTAGCTCAGGTATTAGGAGGAAAGGTTGTTACAAATGACTTCAATCTAAACAAAGTTGCCCAGTTCCAGGGTGTTGAGGTTCTAAACATAAACGAACTTGCTAATGCAGTTAAGCCAGTTGCTATACCTGGTGAAGATATGGTGGTTCAGGTTGTTAAAGAAGGTAAGGAAGCTCAGCAGGGTATTGCATATTTAGATGATGGTACTATGATAGTTGTCGATGGTGGTAAAAAATACATGGGACAGACTATAAAAGTATTAGTAACATCAGTACTTCAGACTCCAGCGGGAAGAATGATATTTGCAAAACCTAAGAATTAATTGTAAAATAAAAAAGAAAATAGGAAATCGTGTATTCGGTTTTCAAATAGAGAAAATAAAAAAGAGAAAGGAAATTAGTGAAATGAACAATAATGAATTAAAAGCTATTGCAAAAGAAGTAAGAATTGACATTATTAAGTCAGTTTCAGAAGCAAAATCAGGTCATCCAGGAGGATCATTATCAGCAGCAGATATACTAACAGTATTATACTTTGATGCTATGAATATAGACCCTTCTAACCCAAAATGGGAAGACAGAGATAGATTCGTTCTTTCTAAAGGTCATGGTGCACCAGCTTTATATGCAGTATTAGCTGAAAGAGGATATTTCCCTAAAGAAGAATTATTAAAACTTAGAAAATTTGGTGCTATGCTTCAGGGACATCCTGATATGAAAAAAACTCCAGGTGTTGATATGTCAACAGGTTCTTTAGGACAGGGATTATCAGCAGCAAACGGAATGGCTTTAGCAGCTAAATTAGATGGTAAAGACTACAACGTTTACGCTCTTCTTGGAGATGGAGAAGTTCAGGAAGGTATGATATGGGAAGCTGCAATGAGTGCTGCTCACTACAAACTAGACAACATAATAGCTTTCTTAGACCACAATGGTTTACAGATAGATGGTTCTAATGATGAAGTTATGAGTCTTGGAAAAATAGCTAAAAAATTCGATGCATTCGGATGGAATGTAATATCTATAGACGGACATGATTTCGATCAGATAAAAAAAGCTATAGAAATGGCTAAAGAAGAAGAAGGAAGACCTTCTATAGTTATATGTGAAACAGTAAAAGGTAAAGGAGTTTCATTCATGGAAGACCAGGCTGGATGGCATGGTAAAGCTCCAAACGCTGAAGAAACAGCTAAAGCATTAGAAGACTTAGAAGGAGGACTTAAATAATGGAAAGTATAGCAACTAGAGAGGCTTATGGAAAAACACTAGTAGAATTAGTTGAAAATAAAGATATAGTAGTTCTTGATGCAGACTTAGCAGGAGCTACAAAAACTGCAATGTTCAAAAAAGCATGCCCAGAAAGATTCTTCGATATGGGTATAGCAGAAGGTGATATGATGGGTACAGCAGCAGGTCTTGCAGTATCTGGAAAAATACCTTTCGCAAGTACTTTCGCAATATTCGCAGCAGGTAGAGGATTTGAACAGATAAGAAACTCTATATGCTACCCAAATATAAACGTTAAAATAGCTGCTACTCATGCAGGTGTTACAGTTGGGGAAGACGGAGGAAGTCATCAGGCAATAGAAGATATTTCACTAATGAGAAGTTTACCAAACATGGTAGTATTAAACCCAGCAGATGCTGTTGAAGCTAGACAGATGGTATTAGCTGCAGCTGAATACGTTGGACCAATGTACTTAAGATTCGGTAGAGCTGCTACTCCAGTTATACACGACGAATCTTACAAATTCGAATTAGGAAAAGGTGAAGTAGTTAAAGAAGGTAAAGATGTATCTATAATAGCTACAGGTATAATGGTTGCTAAAGCATTAGAAGCTGCTGAAACTTTAAAAGCAGAAGGAATAGATGCAGAAGTAATAAACATATCTACAATAAAACCTTTAGACAACGAACTTGTTTTAGCATCAGCTAAGAAAACAGGAAAAGTTGTTACAGCTGAAGAACACAGTATAATAGGTGGATTAGGTTCTGCAGTATGTGAATTATTAGCAGAAGAACATCCAGTTAAAGTAACTAGAATAGGTGTTAAAGATTGCTTCGGACAGTCAGGATCACCAGCTGCATTATTAGAACACTATGGATTAACTGCAGCAGATATAGTTAAAGCTTGTAAATAATTTAATATAGACGAAGAATAAAGGGAAACGAATTAACGCTCCAGGCAATCAAGTTGCATTGTCGCTGTTAATTTCGTTTCCCATTTTTTTTCGCACATAGTTAAACTTATTTACATTAAAAGAAAATTTTTGTGATAAATAATAATTTCTATTATTTTGACTTTATACTAGTTTTAAAGTATAATATAAATAGATAGAGTTGAGGTGTTTGCTGGTAGACCTGGCCAAAAATAAAACCAGAAATAAGTTGAGGTGTTTGTTGGTAGCCCTGGCTAAAAATAAAACCAAAAAAAGTTAACTAAAAGGAACATCATTTGATGTTCCTTTTTCTATATTCAAATAGTAAGGAAGGAACGCATAAATGAGTAATAATCATAATATTGTTTTAATAAGTGAAAGGTATTTTGAAAAATATAATTCTAAATTTATTGAAATGCTTGATGTTGCAAATATAAAAAAACAATCTAATAGAATGTATCTTTTTTTGAAAATAAAAATTGATGAAAATAATATATTAATACCTTTAAGGACTAACTTACCTAAATTAGGAAATGCTGTTGTAGGTTATCATGTTCCTTCTAAAAGTAAGCCTAATGCAGGCTTTGATTATAGGAAAATGCTTATAGTTGATGATGAATATATAATACCAGTTGAAAATTTGAACATACCAAATTCTCAGCAAAAAATTATATTAGAAAAATATGAAGTTATTGAAACACAAGTAAAGACGTATATAAAAAATTATAAAAAAGCTGTAGAAAAAAATCGTCAGTTTAAAGATAGAATCTTTAAGTTTTCTACATTGCATAATTTCCATAAAGAATTAAATTTAGAAAGGAAAGACGATATGAATACTGTTATGATTGTTGCTGCTGGTAGTGGCAAGAGAATGAATGCGGGGATGAATAAGCAGTTTATAAAGATAAATGATAAAGAGATTGTTGCTCATACAATAGAGAAATTTTACAATTCTCCTCTGATAGATGAGATTATTCTTTGTATTAAGGAAGAGGAAGAGGATTTTGTTAGGGAGAATATAATAGAGAAGTATGGCTTTAAGGATATAGTTATATCTTATGGTGGTAAGGAAAGACAGGATACAATAAATAATGGTCTTGAGAAGGTTAGTCCTGATTGTGATATTTTACTTATCCACGATGGAGCAAGACCTTTTGTTACAGACGAGATTATAGAGAATGCTGTCAATGAGACTAAGAAGTTAAAGGCGACTGTTGTAGGTGTTATGGTCAAGGATACTATAAAGGTTGTCGACGGAAATGAGATAGTAGATACTCCAAATAGGGCAAATCTTTGGGCTGCTCAGACACCACAATCTTTTGATTTTAACTTGATAAAAGAAGCCTATGATATTGCGTATAGAGATGGATTCTATGGAACTGATGATGCTATGATTGCAGAACACGCAGGTCATAAGGTGTATATGATTCAGGGAAGTTACGACAATATTAAGATAACTAGTCCTGAGGATCTGCCTATATCAGAAGTTATTTCCCGGAAAATAATTGGATAATGATATAGTAAAAAAGATAAAATATTTTTAAAGAGATAAAATATTAAAAAATAATTTCGAAAGTAGATTTAAAACAAAACGTAAAAATCAAATTCGAAAAATGAAAATAATAAATAAAAAGCTAAGATACTAAAAGTAGGTGATTCTATGAAATACACAGGAACGACTTATAGACCTCCATTTGAAGCTAATTCTCTTTTGCTTCAAGTAACAGCAGGGTGTAGCCACAATAAGTGTACGTTCTGTACTATGTACAAAGATGTTCCTTTTGAAGTGGAAAGTATGGAACAGATTGAAGCTGATTTAAGAGAAGCGAGAGGCAGAAGAAAAAGAATAAAGAAAGTCTTTCTAGAAAATGGAGATCCTTTTGTTTTAAGTGCAGATAAGTTAAAACAGATTGCTGAAAAGATAGAGGAGATTATTCCAGAAGTAGAGAATATATCCATGTTTGCAACAATAAAGAATATCATTGATAAAACGGATGATGAGTTAAAAGCGCTTAGAAAACTTAAAATAAACAATTTAAATGTAGGAATAGAGTCTGGATTAGAAGAAGCGACCGAATTTATGAATAAGGGATATACTGTAGAAGTTGCAAAGAGAGAACTTAAAAGACTTGAAAATGCAGGAATGGACTATAGTGTAAACATAATAATTGGCTGTGGTGGAAGCGATAAGAGTATAGAAAATGCGATAAAAACAGCAGAACTTGTCAACGAATTAACCCCAAAGATAGTATTTGTGGGGAGTATTCACGCTGATGAGGGAAGTAAGTTGGAAAAATTAAAGGCAACTGGAAAATTCAATGAAAATACTCTTAGAGAAAACATAGAAGAAGAAAAATTGTTCATCGAAAAACTAGATGAAAGAGATATAGAATTCTTTGGATTACATCCGTCAAATGCTGTAAGGCTACATGGAAACTTATCTAAAGATAAAGAAACTATGATTGAAAAATTAAACAATGCATTAAAAGAAATACCAGATGAAATCTTGGATAAAGTAAGTAAAAGAGGTTTTGAAGGAACAGTAGAATTTTAATAAATATGGAAATGAGTTATACAGAAAAATTAATGTAGTTTTGAAGGAAAAGTAGAAATTTTATACACAGAAATTAATGGAAATTTATAAAAAGATAGGAGATATAATATGAGAGTTGGAATGGGATATGATGTACATAGACTTGTAGAAGATAGAAAGCTTATAATAGGTGGAGTTGAAATTCCTCACGAAAAAGGATTATTAGGACATTCTGATGCGGATGTACTTACACACGCTGTTATGGACTCAATACTTGGTGCTATGGCTATGGGAGATATTGGTAAACACTTCCCAGACACAGATCAAAAGTTTAAAGGAGCAGATAGCTTAAAACTTATGGAACATGTATATGAAATTATGAAAGAAGAGGGGTATGTTCTTGGAAATATAGACTGTACTATAATTGCACAGGCTCCAAGGATGGCTCCACACATACCACAGATGAGAGAAAACTTTGCTAGAATAATGCACACAGATATAAAAAACATAAACGTAAAAGCTACAACAGAAGAAAAATTAGGATTTACTGGAAGTGGAGAGGGAATTTCTACTCAAAGTATATGTTTGTTATTGACAGAATCTAATAAATAATATATCATTTAGGGTATAAGTGAAACAAATAACATAATTACAAGTTATAGAATAAAACAATAATTTGTATAGAAAATCTATATAATTGCAATGATAAAGAAGTAGTAGGTAGTGAAAGTCTTACAGAGAGGAAATGACGGTGGAAAGTTTCCAGATAGAA
>URRU01000023.1 GCA_900550335.1 uncultured Clostridium sp.
AGCGCCGGATTTTTCTGCAACTGCTTCCGCAATACCCATAGCATTAAAAGAATCACTTCCACATGGACAATGAGGACCATGCTGCTCAATAGCACCGATCGGAAGGATTGCAAGGTCACATACTTCTTTTGCATAAGCGATATTTACTGCTGCAGAATTGTCCTGGAACCATAAAGAATCTCTTTTGTTTAATTTGAACTCTGTCTGTTTTTTCATAGTGTTTATCTCCTTTTTTATTATTTAATTTTTATTGTATATACCCTCATTATACATTTTCTTGTATATACTTTTATTATTATTTATTTCGTTGTTATTATACGTTTATTTCATTGTCAACTTCTTTATCATCTTTATGAGCTTCTAATACTGGTGCAACTTCATTTTTTAGGAATTCTTCAACCTGCATTGGAGCACATCCAACGTATTTTTCTGGTTTAAGTATTTCGTTTAATTCTTCAAGAGTAACACCAAACATTTCGTCAGCTGCTATTCTTTCTATTAAGTCGTTTTTCTTACCTTCAACTTTAACCATTCTACCAGCTTCTAAAGAATGTACTCTTATTCTTTCGTGTAAGTCCTGTCTGTTTCCACCTTTTCTAACAGCATCCATCATTATGTTTTCTGTAGCCATAAATGGAAGTTCGCTCATTAATCTCTGTTCTATAACTTTTGGATATACAACTAATCCATCTGCAACGTTGCAATATAAGCTTAGTATACTGTCTACTGCTAGGAATGCTTCTGGTACACTTATTCTCTTGTTAGCAGAGTCATCTAGTGTTCTTTCAAACCACTGAGTAGCTGTTGTTATAGCTGGGTTTAACGCATCTACCATAACATATCTCGCAAGTGCTGCTATTCTTTCACTTCTCATTGGATTTCTCTTGTATGCCATAGCAGAAGAACCTATCTGTTTCTTTTCGAATGGTTCTTCAACTTCTTTTAAGTGCTGAAGAAGTCTTATATCGTTTGAGAATTTTGTAGCTGACTGAGCTATACCAGATAATATATTAAGAACTTTACTGTCTATTTTTCTAGTATAAGTCTGTCCAGATACAGCTATTACTTTATCATATCCCATTTTTTCAACTATTTTTCTATCAAGCTCTTTTACTTTTTCGTAATCTCCTTCAAATAATTCAAGGAATGAAGCCTGAGTTCCTGTTGTTCCTTTTGATCCAAGAAGTCTTTTATCTGATAAGAAGTGTTCTATTTCTTCTAAATCATATAATAAATCCTGTATCCATAGTGTAGCTCTTTTACCTACTGTTGTTGGCTGAGCTGGCTGGAAATGAGTAAATCCAAGTGTTGGAAGGCTCTTATATTCATCAGCAAATTTAGATAATGCTTTTATAGCCATTACTAATTTTGTTCTTACAAGTTCCATACCTTCATACATTAGTATTAAGTCTGTGTTATCTCCAACGTAGCAAGAAGTAGCACCTAAGTGTATTATACCTGCTGCTTTAGGGCACTGCTGTCCGTAAGCGTAAACATGAGACATAACATCGTGTCTAACTTCTTTTTCTCTTGCAACGGCTACATCGTAGTTTATATCGTCCTGATTTGCTTTTAATTCGTCTATCTGTTCCTGAGTTATTTCAAGACCTAGCTCCATTTCTGACTCAGCTAGTGCTATCCATAATTTTCTCCATGTACGGAATTTTTTGTCATTAGAGAAAAGCTGTTTCATCTCTTTACTCGCATAACGTGATGTTAGTGGTGACTGATATATTTCGTTCATACTATCCTCCGATTTTATTTTAATTTTATTGTATTATTTATATAATAAATCTAAATTATATTCCTAATCTGCTCATTACTTCATCATAGGCTTCTTTTACTCCACCTAAATCTCTTCTAAATCTATCTTTATCTAGTTTTTCGTGAGTATTTATATCCCAAAGTCTACAAGTATCAGGAGATATTTCATCTGCTAAGATTATTCTTCCATGGTATCTTCCCATTTCTATTTTGAAATCTACTAATTCTATGTCAGCCTGTTTGAAATACTCTATTAAGAAATCATTTATTTTCATTGTCATATCTCTTATAGCGTCTAGTTCTTCCTTAGTAGCTGCACCTATTGCCATTATCTGGCTGTCGTTTATCATTGGATCTCCAAGTGCATCATCTTTTAAGCAAAATTCTAATGTAGGGTTTTTTAGTACAGTTCCTTCTTCTACACCAAATCTCTTAGAAAAGCTACCCGCAGCTATGTTTCTAACTATTATTTCAAGTGGTACTATTTCAACTTTTTTAACTATTGTTTCTCTATCTGAAATTTCTTCAACTAAATGAGTTTCTATTCCCTTCTCTTCTTCTAGCTTTTTAAATATAAAGTTGGCCATTCTGTTGTTTATTACACCTTTTCCGTCTATCTGTCCTTTTTTAAGTCCATTAAATGCAGTTGCATCGTCTTTGTATGATATTAAGAAGCAATCATCATTCCCTTCTATTTCATAGACTCTTTTGGCTTTACCTTCATATAACATTTTTCCTTTATTCATCTTAGTTTCCTCCCTTTAAAGTATACATTTCACAATACTCTATAAGTTCAAATTCTAAACTGCACATATATTAAATTTTCTATTATATATGTGCAGTTTTCATCCTCACTTACAATTTTATACGTATATTGAATTTATATCAACTAGTCTGGTATTTTCTTCTGAGTAGTGACTTAATAAACTTTCTGCAAGTGCATTTGCTGTGTCTATTGAAGTTAAGCAAGGAACTGCGTAATCTATTGCTTTTCTTCTGATTTTAACACTGTCTCTTGTAGGTATTCTACCCTTAGAAGATGTTGAAATTACATATTTTACTACTCCACTTTCTATTAACTTACTTGTGTTGTTTACTCTGTCTTCGTGAATTTTATTTACTACTGTAACATCCATTCCTTCTTCTTCAAGAACTTTGGCAGTTCCTTCTGTAGCGTATAATTTAAATCCTAGTCTTTCAAATTTTTCAGCTACTTCTGCTATTTCTGGTTTATCTCCATCTTTTACAGATATAAATACTCCACCGTCTTTTTCCATGTGGTATCCTGCAGCTGCTAGTCCTTTAAATACTGCTTCTTTTAGATTTCTACCTATACCTAAAACTTCTCCCGTAGATTTCATTTCTGGTCCTAGGTGTACATCTAAGTCGATTAATTTTTCGAATGAGAATACTGGTACTTTTGCTGCAAAGTATTTCTGTCCTTTAAATAGCCCTGTTCCAAATCCCATATCTTTTATTTTTTCTCCAAGCATTGCTCTAACTGCAAGCTCAACCATTGGAACACCAGTTATTTTACTTAGGTAAGGTATTGTACGAGAAGATCTTGGATTTACTTCTATTACATATATCTTTCCTTCGTATATAACGTACTGTATGTTTACAAGTCCCTTAGTTTTTAGAGAAACTGCAAGCTGTTTTGAGTATTCAACTATTTTTTCTTTTAGTTTTTCACTTATATTCCATGAAGGGCAAACTGCTATAGAGTCTCCTGAGTGAACTCCTGCTCTCTCTATATGTTCCATTATTCCTGGAATTAATATTTCTTCTCCGTCACATATAGCATCTACTTCTACTTCTATACCCATCATATATTTATCTATTAGTATTGGGTTGTCCTTTTTGTTTGATTTTAGTATTATTTTCATGTATTCTTTGATATCTTCATCGCCGAATGCAATTATCATATTCTGTCCACCTAATACGTAAGATGGTCTCATAAGTACTGGGTATCCAAGTTCATTTGCAGCTTTTAAGGCTTCATCTTCTGTAAGAACTGTATGTCCCTGTGGTCTTTTTATGTGTAGAGATTCAAGAAGTTCATCAAATCTTTCTCTATCCTCTGCCATATCTATGCTTTCTGCACTAGATCCTAATACATTTATTCCCTGACTTTCTAGGAACTTAGTTAGGTTTATAGCTGTCTGACCACCAAATGCAACTACTACTCCATAAGGTTTTTCTGTATTCATTACGTTCATTACATCTTCTGGAGTAAGTGGTTCAAAGTATAGTCTATCCGCTGTATCAAAGTCTGTAGATACAGTTTCTGGGTTGTTGTTTATTATAACAACATCAAATCCTGCTTTTTTAAGTGCCCATACACAGTGAACTGCAGAGTAGTCGAATTCTATCCCCTGTCCTATTCTTATCGGTCCTGAACCAAGAACTACTACAGTTTTTCTCTCTCTTATTCCTTTTCTTTCTATAAACTCATTCGCTTCATTTACTTCATCACAGCAACTATAGAAGTATGGAGTTTCTGCTTTAAATTCTCCTGCACAAGTGTCGACCATTTTAAATGACGCTGGAGCTGAGTAATTTACTTTTTCTCCACTTATTCTTTCTATTGTAGAGTTTAAGAATCCGTATCTTTTTGCAATGTTATAAGTAGCTTCTGATACATTTCCTTTAGATAGTTCTTTTTCTACTTCTGCTATGTTTTTCATTTTATATAAGAACCAGTTGTCTACTTTTGTTATTTCATGTATTTCTTCACAAGATATTCCTCTTTTTAATGCTTCATATATTACAAATACTCTTTCATCATTGCATACATGAAGTGCTTCTTTTACCTGCTCATCTGAATACGCAGCTACTTTTGGAAGAGTACAGCAATCTGTTTTGTTTTCAGATCCTCTAACAGCTTTCATAAGTGCGGTTTCAAAGTTCTGTCCTATAGCCATTACCTCACCTGTAGCCTTCATCTGAGTACCAAGTTCTCTCTTAGCATACACAAATTTGTCAAATGGCCATTTAGGGAATTTAACAACCACATAGTCAAGAGCTGGCTCGAAGCATGCGTAAGTCTGTTTAGTTATTTCATTTTTTATTTCATCTAATCTATATCCAAGTGCTATTTTTGCAGCAACTTTTGCTATTGGGTATCCTGTAGCTTTTGAAGCTAGAGCAGAAGATCTTGAAACCCTTGGGTTTACTTCTATTACAGCGTATTCGTCGCTATTTGGATTAAGTGCGAACTGACAGTTACATCCACCTTCAACACCCATAGCATCAACTATTTTTATAGCTGCTGTTCTAAGCATCTGGTATTCTTTATCTGCAAGTGTAACCGCTGGAGCTATTACTATACTGTCTCCTGTATGTACTCCAACTGGGTCAAAGTTTTCCATTGAACATACAGTTATAGCATTTCCTGCTCCATCTCTTACAACTTCAAACTCTATTTCTTTCCATCCAGATATACATTTTTCAACCAATATCTGTGTTATTGGAGATAATCTAAGTCCATTTTCTGCAATCTTTTTAAATTCTTCCTCGTCGTTTGCGATTCCACCACCGCTTCCTCCAAGAGTAAACGCTGGTCTAACTATTACTGGGTAACCTATTTTTCCTGCGAATTCTACAGCAGAATCTAGGTCTTCAACTATTTCTGAAGGTATTACAGGCTGACCAATTTCAAGCATTGTGTCTTTGAACATCTGTCTATCTTCAGCTTTATCTATTGTTTCTGGATCTGCTCCAAGAAGCTTAACACCCATTTTTTCTAGGTATCCTTCTTTAGCTAACTGCATTGAAAGAGTTAGAGCTGTCTGCCCACCTAATGTAGAAAGTATACTGTCTGGTCTTTCTTTTTCTATTATTCTTTTTAATGTAGTAACTGTAAGTGGCTCTATATATATTTTGTCAGCCATTGCGTTGTCAGTCATTATAGTCGCTGGATTTGAGTTAACTAGTATAACTTCCTTTCCATCTTCTTTTAGAGCCTGACAAGCCTGTGTTCCAGAATAATCAAATTCCGCTGCCTGTCCTATTACTATAGGTCCTGAACCTATTAAAAGTACTTTCTGTATGTCGTTATTTTTAGGCATTATATCTCAACTCCTTCCATTAAACTTATAAATCTATCAAATAAATATGCTGTATCCTGTGGTCCACCACAAGCTTCTGGATGGAACTGTACTGAAAATACTGGCATATCTGTGTATTTTATTCCTTCGCAAGTACCGTCATTTACATTTGTAAATAATAATTCTGCATTTTTAGGTAATTCATCATTGTCCACTGCATATCCATGATTCTGGCTTGATACGTATATTCTTCCTGTTGAAAGGTCTTTAACAGGCTGATTTCCACCTCTATGTCCATATTTTAATTTAATAGTAGTTCCTCCCTGAGAAAGAGCTAATAACTGATGACCTAAACAAATTCCAAATGTAGGTATATTTGCCTTGCATAGTTCTTTTAATTCTTCTATTATTTTTACATTGTCCTTTGGATCTCCAGGTCCATTAGATAGCATTATTCCGTCTGGATTTAATGCTTTTATTTCTTCAGCTGTTGTAGATGCAGGCACTGTTGTTACATTGCATCCTCTTTTTAATAATTCTCTTCTTATATTTCTCTTAGCACCGAAGTCCCATAATACTACGTTGAACTTAGCGTCTTCCACTTTATCAGTAAATGACTCTTCACAAGTAACTGCTTCAACCATATCAAAGTATTCTACATCTATTTTTTCATTCTCTTTAACTGGTTCAGAAGTTATTTTTGCCTTCATAGTACCATGTTCTCTAAGTACTCTTGTAAGTTCTCTTGTATCTATACCGTATACTCCTGGTATATCGTTCTTTTTAAGGTATTCATCAAGTGTACCCTCACATCTGTAGTTAGAAGGGTGTTCACAGTACTCTCTAACTATATAAGCTTTTACAAAAGAGCCGCTACTTTCGGCATCTTCTTCTATTATTCCGTAGTTTCCTATAAGTGGGAATGTCTGAACAACTATCTGCCCACAGTAACTTGGGTCTGTAAGTGTTTCAAAATATCCTGTCATTCCAGTAGTAAATACTATTTCGCCAGTTATTTCCTTTTCCCGTCCAAAAGATTTTCCTTCAAAAATCTTTCCATTTTCAAGAATTAAGTTGATTTTCTTTTCCAAAGTTAGTGCCTCCTTTTTTCTATTCAAACTGTGATTTGCTGTAGTTTTCTATTATAAGAGGGTAATTTCCATCGAAGCATCCTGTACAGAAATCTCTGCAACATTTTCCACATGCTTTCTTTAACCCTTCTATGCTTATAAATCCTAGTGAATCAGCGCCTATGCTTTTTCTGATTTCTTCTAATTCCATTTTATTTGCTATTAGATTTTCTTCGCTGTCTATGTCTGTTCCAAAGTTACAAGTGTGTCTGAACATAGGTGAAGATACAAGCATATGCACCTCTTTAGCACCTGCCCGTCTTACATTTTTTATTATCTTAGCACTTGTAGTTCCTCTTACTATAGAGTCGTCTATAAGTATTACTCTCTTGTCTTTTAAATTACTTGCAAGAGGATTTAATTTTAGTTTAACCGCTTTTTCTCTCTGCTCTTGTGTTGGGAATATGAAGCTTCTTCCAATGTATCTATTCTTTACAAATCCAAATTCAAAAGGCATATTGCTTTCTTTTGCATATCCAATGGCTGCCTCTATTCCACTGTCTGGCACACCACATACAACATCTGCATCTATTTTGAATTCTTTTGCAAGTTCTCTTCCCATGTTTATTCTCGCATCGTATACATTTAATCCATCTATGTTTGAGTCTGTTCTGGCAAAGTAGACATACTCAAATATACAAGAGCCCTTTTTTTCTCTATTTAATATTATTTTGCTATCTATAGAAAGGTCTTCATTTATTACAACCATTTCTCCTGGTTCAATATCTCTAATTAATTCATAGTTTATACTATCAAATGCACAGCTTTCAGATGCTACAGCTATACCATTTTCACCCTTACCTATACAAAGAGGTCTAAATCCCCATCCATCTCTTATCGCTACTAGTTTGTTTTGAGATGTCATTATAACAAGTGAAAATGCACCTTCTAGTTTTTCAACTGCTTTTTCAATAGCTTTTAATTCATCTTTTTCTGTAAGCATTTCAAATGCGATTAATTTCGCTATAGATTCACTATCATTAGTAGATCTAAATATACAACCTTCTTTTTCAAGACCTTTTCTTATTTCCATTGAGTTGACAATATTCCCATTGTGAGCAACTGCAACTCTTCCCATTAGATACTCTGCTAATATTGGCTGAGTATTTGCCTTTGAGTTAGAGCCTGTTGTAGAGTATCTAACGTGTCCTATAGATACTTCAGCATCTCCTAAGTCGCTTATATCCTTTGGTGAAAATACTTCGCTTACTAGACCTTTATTTTTAAATAGGTTTATTTTTTCTCCAACTAACGATGCTATTCCTGCACCTTCCTGACCTCTGTGCTGAAGTGCCATAAGTGCAGAATGAGTCATACTAGCTGAATCATTTTCTTTGGTTCTTATCCCAAAAACTCCACATTCTTCTCTTAACTTTTCTTCCATTCTTCTATTCCTCTTTTTTGATATAGTTTTTGTTTACTTTATAGTTTTTCTTTTAAATAGGGATATGCCCTGTAAAAATTTACAAAACATATCCCATTATTCTCAAATTGTCTGCAACGATGCAAAAATACTAGTCTGGCACTACTATGTATTCTTCTCTTTCAGCTCCAACTGAAACGTATTTTATTTTGCATCCAACAGCTTTTTCTATATATTTTATGTACTCTCTAGCTGCTTCTGGTAATTCTTCTAATTTTCTGCAACCAGATATATCTTCATGCCATCCATCTACATATTCGTAAACTGGTTTAGCATTTTCTAATTTTTCTCCTATTGGGAATACATCTAATTCTTTTCCCTCAAAAGTATATCCTACACATACTGGTATTTTATCCATGTATGAAAGAACATCTAATTTAGTAAGTGCTATTTCATCTGCACCCTGCATTCTAACACCGTATTTAGATGCTAGAACGTCAAATCCACCAACTCTTCTTGGTCTACCTGTAGCAGCACCGTATTCGTTACCAGCTTTTCTTAAATGTTCTGCTTCATCTCCAAATAATTCAGCTGTGAAAGGTCCTTCACCTACACAAGTAGAGTAAGCTTTCATTATACCTACAGTAAGGTCTAATTTTCTATTTGGCACCCCAGCCCCTATTGGTGCGTAAGAAGCTATAGTTGATGATGAAGATGTAAATGGATATATACCAAAATCTATATCTCTTAAAGCACCTAACTGTGCTTCAAACATTACATTTTTACCATTTGCAGCTGCTTCATCTATGAAAAGACCTGTATCACATATATAATCTTTTAATTCATATCCGTACTCTTTTATCCATGCAAACATTTCTTCTGCATCTAATTTTTCAGATTCGTAACCTTTTTCTATCATAAGGTTTTTCCATTCAACTATGTTTGCTATTTTAGCTTTTAAGCTTTCTTCACTGTCAAGAAGATCTCCCATTCTTATACCTTTTTTCATGTATTTATCTCCGTATACTGGAGCTATACCTCTTCTTGTTGAACCGTACTTAGCATCTTTTAATCTTTCTTCTTCTAAACAGTCCTGCTGAACGTGATATGGCATACATATTATAGCTCTATCACTTATTTTTAAGTTTTCTGGAGTTATTTTTATTCCAGCTTCTCTTAATCTTCCCATTTCTCCATGAAGATGTTTTAAATCTATTACAACACCGTTCCCCATAACATTTACAACATCTTCTCTTAATATTCCTGATGGAAGTAGATTAAGAACGAATTTTCCTTTTTCATTTATTACTGTATGTCCCGCATTGTTTCCACCCTGGTATCTTACAACAACATCGTAATCTTCTGAAAGAAGGTCTACCATTCTTCCTTTTCCTTCGTCTCCCCAGTTTATTCCTGTTATAGCTGTTAACATATATTACCTATCCTTTCTACCGCCCTACTGCGATAATGACAATATTTAAAGTAATCAATAGTACTTTACTACCCATTTTTTCTTAGTTCAAAATGTGGTTTAGATGAATTTTCTATTTTTCGCCCCAAAAAAGGCGTTTACCAAAAGAAGGGTATAAAAATTCCCAAATGAATTTAAAAAATCACCCTTTTCCCCTGATAAACACCCTCATGTTCAAATCTAGGTTATTATATCATTCTATCAACTAGTATGTCAATTGAGGAAAACGTTATACAAAAATATTTTTGAAATTTAGTTATAATTATTCGTTATATAACGAAATATATTTTATATTTTTGTAAAATAAAACGCTTTTTATCTAATCTGTAATATAAATCACTACAATTTCCTCAAAAGTAAAAAAGAGCTATTACAAAACTTTGCAACAGCTCATAAATCTCTAACTATAAAATTTTGAAGCTCCTAAAAGCCGTCTTTTGCCAAATATCTGAGCTATACTGTTTAGCTTCTGTATTTCTATTTTCTTAAATGCTACAACCAGTATAAATTTAAAATCATCAAAATCCTGATTTATACTATATATATTGAAATGACATCTTACATCGTCAAATCCATATTTTTCCTGTAGCTCTTCTTCAAACTCGTCAGCAAAACCTTTTATATAATCTCTTATATCTTCATAAAACATATCAAAATATCCGTCATCAAGCTCCTCACCAAGTGATTCTATCAACGACTCTAAATCATACTTGGCTGCAAATAACTCCTTAGACAACTGACAATCAAATACTAATATATCTTTTTCATTTATAGAATCTGATATATCCTGACATTTTTCAATATCGTCATTCATCATAAGTAAGTCTTTTATCTCTCTACTTTTTACGTCTATCTTTCTTCTGTTATTAGTCAATTTTAAAGAAACCATATTTATCCCCCCTTATTTCAATTTATTGGAGATGAATTTATCAATCTCTTTCCAATCTCTTACCCTAGTTATATTATCACATTCTACATCTTTATTGTAGTTTGTGTCAATTAAAATAACCTCAATTCCTCTTTTTGCTATATCTAAAGCATTATTGGGGTCATCTTCAATAAAAATATCGCATCCCAATTCAAGAGCTTTACCACTTTTTTTAACTGGTCCTAACAAATATATATTATCTGCATTTATACCATATTTATCAAACCATTTTTCTGTGATTTCTTTTAAACATTCTCTTCTAGCAGTTACAAAGTATATATTTACACCTTCCGTATTCTCGAGCTTCTTTATTACTTCAATAGCAAATTCAGCTGGCTCTGCTACTTCATACGTGTAACTGTAGTTGTTATCAAAATTTATATAAAAATCACCTTCAACAGTTCCATACAGCTGCTCCCAGTCTAATGTAGTATACTGCTCTTTTGTTATATTCTTTCCAAAAATTTCATTTAAAAACGGTATAAATCCATAAGGATCTGTAACCGTTCCATCTATATCTATACCTATATTTATACCCATTTTAAAACTAATTCACTCTTTCTTTTTAATTATAACCTCTGACTAAATTATCCTATTTTAGTCCATTACCTTTATAGGCACAAAATCAACATAATCCGCTGATACTAGATTATATTCTATTCCATTTCTAATACCCTTTAACCCCATTTTAAACGATTCTTCTCCATGAAGATGACCGTAATACACCTTTTCAACTCCATACTTTTCATACAAGTCCGTAAATACAGACGGCTCCAAAGAATCATTAGTAGGTGGATAATGAGTAATTACTATTATTTTTTCATATCCTGCCTTTTTTGCCTCTTTAAGCGAAATTTCTATTCTTATCGCTTCTCTATCGTAAATTCTTTTGTCTTCTTCTGTAAATTTAAATTCATTTGGACAAATCCAACCTCTGCCTCCGCAGATTGCATAGTCTTTATATGTAAAAAATCCTGTCTGTATGAATCTCATGTCGTCGTACATCTTATTCATCTTAGTAACTGTACTCCACCAATAGTCATGATTTCCCTTTATAAAGAACTTCTGTCCTGGAAGATTGTGTATCATATCAAAGTCAGACTGCGCATCCTTCATCTTCGTTCCCCACGATACATCGCCCAAAACTAAAACAACATCTCCTTCTTTAACTGTAGACTCCCAATTAACTTTTATTTTTTCATCGTGATTTTGCCACTTTTCTCCAAAAATATCCATTGGCTTGTCTACAGAAGAAGATAAATGTAAATCTCCTATTGCATATAAACTCATATTATTTATTCCTTCATTTTATGATTTTTTATTTCTTCTATTTTTAAACCTATCTCGTCTTTAAGCTCCAATACTTCTTTAACATCTTCAATAGAATTCTGAATCATGTCTAATCTTCTCTGATACTGTATTGCATTGTTTGTATATCCTAGTTCTCTAACCTCTTGAATTCTATCAAGTACATCTTTAACAGCTAACTCTCTCATCCGATACATAGACTGAGCATTCATTATATCCTCTCTTATCTCTCCCATTTCCTGGTCTAATAAAAATGCTGCATCTGCTGCTCTTCTAAGTCTAACAGCTAATGTATCTGGTATATAGTGCTCGTATTTGTATTTTAATGAATGTTCTATTGTCGCCCAGAAGTTCATTGCAAGTGTTCTTATCTGTATTTCGCATGTAACTTCTTTTGATCCGTCTACTGTATTTATAGGATATTTTATTATAACGTGATAGCTTCTATATCCACTTTCTTTGTAATTTTTTATGTAGTCCTTTTCATTTATTATTGTCATATCATTTCTACTTCTGATAAGGTCTACTATAGTGTATATATCCTCAACAAACTGACACATTATTCTTATACCAGCTATATCTTCAATCTCAGCTTCTATATCTGTTGCATTTAACTTTTTAGCTTTTGCAACTATAGATGCTATTTTTTTAGTTCTACCTGTTACAAATTCTATCGGAGAATAATCTCCTCTTTCTAAAAATTCTTTTCTTATATTTTTAAATTTTACCTTTAATTCTTCTACCGCATTGTTGTAGGGAGCTAATATGGCTTTCCAATCTTCATATTGCATAATTATCCCTCCTCTTTTATTCTTTTTATTATAAAAAAAACTTAAAAATTTTCCATTGTCTATTTTAACATATTTTAGGATAATTTATTCTAAAATCTAGTTTTCTTTTAAAAAATATAATAATTCTCCATCTTCTATTTTATAATCGACTTCTCCCTTATCTAGCAAGTATGCAATAAGAGATACTAATGACGATTTAAAGAAGTGATACTCCTTATAATTGCACTTTAAATCGTTGTCTACTATTATATGTTTTAAAAGTTTATCATATCCAAGCTCCTCCTTGGATAATACTGCCTTTACCTGTTCAATATATTTTATAACCGCAGCTCTATTTTTTTCAATAAGCGATTTTGATTCTTCTCTAGTAATAATCTCTCTAGAATGGCCTAAGACAATTTTATCGTAATTCATTGTTTCTAACTTATCTAAAGATTTTAGCTGTTTTGCAACATCAAATGTAAACAGAAAATCGAATTTATCTAGCATTTCCTCTCCAACTAACAAATCCCCTATGAAAAATACTCTATCTGGTGTTAAAAATCCAATACTTCCTTCAGTATGACCTTTTAAATTTACCACCCTTATTTCATTTTCGCTTAGCGTTCTTCCATCATCCTCAAAATTTTCTCCTGTATTTAGGTCAAATATTCCCTCTGTTATTACCTTGTCTACAGTTGTAATATCCCTTTCTTTCATCTTAGATGCATTTATCATTATTTCGCAGCTATTTCCACCTACTATATATGTAGGAAAAAGTATAGGGTTTTCTATATAAAGACTCCCATAAGCTGATGATACGTTGATTACAGAAGGTCTATTCTCTTTGATTTGACCACAACCACCATAATGGTCGTCGTGCTCATGTGTATTTAGTATATACTTAACTTCAAAGCCTGCATCCTCTATTTTTTTTATTATTCTTTTAGGTCTTGAACCTGCCAAGCCTGGGTCTATTATTACAGCATTATTTCCATATGTGTATACTCCTGTGTTAGTTCCACCCTTTATGAAATATGTATTATTTGCTATTTTTTTCATTTATATCACTCTTCTCTGTTTTTTAATTTATAGTAATAAAGTAACTGGTAATATTCTATAAAAATTTTATTATTTTTTACCTACAGACACTATCTTCTTAATTCTTTTTAATACTTTTTCTCCTTGTTTGAAGTCCTGAGAAATTCTTATCTTCATATTATAAGATGTATCTGTAAAGAATAGAGAGTCTATAAAATACTCTACTATACCCCTATCTCTAAAATCTATGTCTATCATTCCCTTTGAGTATATTTGAGAATCTAATATCATTATCTGGTCTAAATAAGATAATCTCTCTTCCTTAGATAATCTTTCTCCATTATCTGGTATGAATTTTTCGCAGTATTCTATTCTATATTCTACAACATCCTCATTTATTTCAAATCCATATCTAGCCTTCATAAGGTCTCTATAGTCCCTATTCTTCTCTTTTATAGAGTCTAAATTTAGATTATAATCGCTTTTATACCAATGCCCAAATATTCTACAATTTAAAGGTCTAACCTCATATATTGAACATCTCTTATTTTCATCTAAGAAAGGACATGGTTTCTTTTCTTTATATTCCATAAAATAATAATCTAAAACCTTGTCTATGTACTTACTGTATAATTCAGGTCTTTCTTTTAGATATTTATATATATTTAAAAACTCAGTTAAGTTTATTCCAACAGATTCCATACAACATTTTGCACATCCTTCACACTTTCCAGAAGGCACTGTATCGTATATTTTATTTAATTTTTCAAATATGCCATTTTTTTCGGCATAAGCTATAGATTTTTCTATTTCATCTCTTTTTATACTAGACATTTAAATACTCCCTTTGTAATATTTGATTATTATATTTTAACATATATTGAGGTAATTTACATAGTCTACCTCAATTATGCATATTTCAATTTATATTGCTTGATTCAATGCTTTTTCGTATAATTATATTATTAATGATAAAAATTT
>URRU01000024.1 GCA_900550335.1 uncultured Clostridium sp.
ATCAACGTAGTGGACAAGGATGTGGAAGATTTCCACAAATTGGCAGAAAAAGGTGTTAAACTTACTGCTCAAATGGTTCCAAATGATCCAATTGAAGACTTCTTGAAGTTACTCAAATAGTTTATAAATAAAAAAGAAAAATTTTAGGAGGAAATTTATGGGATTCAATAGAGTGAAAACAGTAACATCTAGAGAATATATGATGAAATTTATATATAACCTAGACGTAGTAAAAGATGATTTATCGGATTTAGAAAGTAAAGTAAGAGAATTTTTAGAAGGAAATGAGGAGTACATAGTTAATAGATTTGAAGAATTAAAACTTCAGAGCTCAAATGAAAGTGATGTTCATGAATCTATGGAATCTGAAGAGGAAATAGATTTAGGAGATTACTTAAATTTAGACTATGTATCTAACGTATGTAAAATATACGAAGAAAAGCATGAAGAAATAGACGAAGCAATAAACAAATACGCTAAAAACTGGTCTATAATGACAATGCCAAAAGTAGATGTTGCAATATTAAGACTTGCAATAGCTGAAATAGGATTTATGGATAGTGTACCTGAAAAAGTATCTATAAATGAAGCTATAGAAATGGCTAAAATGTACTGCGATGATAAATCTCCAAAATTCATAAACGGGGTTTTAGGTAGTTACTTAAATGACAGAAAATAATCGAATAATAATAGGGATTGATACTAGCTGCTATACAACTTCTATAGCAGCTATAACTTTAAATAGAGAAATAGTATTTAATGAAAAAATAATGCTGAATGTAAAAAATGGAGAGCGTGGGCTTAGACAAAGTGAAGCTGTTTTTCAGCATATTAAAAATTTTGGAGAGATTTCGGATAACTTAAAAAAACACATCCATAAAAAAGGATATAAGGTTGAGATGATTTGTGCATCTGCAAGACCTAGAGATGTAGAAGATTCTTATATGCCTGTATTTGAAGTTGGGAAAAATTTTGCAAAGACAATGTCAGCATTATTTGACTGCGAAATGTTTGAGACTACTCATCAGGAAAATCATATAGCAGCATCTCTTTATGGATGTAAGAAAGAGGATTTAGATAGATTTATATCTGTGCATATGTCTGGAGGAACTATGGAAATCCTTCTTACAGAAAAAGATAACAAAGGATATAAGACAGAGATAGTAGGCGGAACAAAGGATATAAGCTTTGGACAGTTAATAGACAGAGTAGGAGTTAGAATGGGGCATGATTTTCCAGCTGGGAAATACATAGACGAAAAAGCTCTTTTATGTAAAGAAGAGGTTAAAAATGGACTAAAGACATCTGTAAAAGATGGATATATGAATATTTCTGGGTTAGAAAATCAGGTATATAATCTTATGGAAGAAAAAGATAATTACTATGTATCTAAGGCTGTTATGAATGCTGCGATAAAGAGCTTAGAAAAGGCGTTATCATTTATTTGTAAAAAATATGATTTAAACAATGTTGTATTTGTTGGAGGAGTGGCATCTAGCAAATATATTTCAGGTAAATTATCTAATAAGTTGAAGAAAAATAATATTAACAGTTTCTTTACAGATAGCTCATACTCATCAGATAATGCGTGTGGTTGTGCTATAATAGGATTAGATAATTATTCAGGAGAAATTGAAAATGAAAATTAGAGCACTTGAAATAAGCGAGGTAAATTCATATATCAAGAAAGTTTTATCAAATGATCCAATATTATATAACTTAAAGGTTAGAGGAGAAATATCAAACTTTAAGATAAATTCTAGCGGTCATGTATATTTAACCTTAAAAGACGAAACATCTAGGATGAAGTGCGTAATTTTTAAGGGGAATTACGATAAGTCTTTACAACTAGAAGATGGAATGAAAATAATTGCTAGTGGATATATATCTGTATATGAAAGAGATGGAGCATACCAACTATACATACAAAGTATAGAAAAGGACGGGGTTGGAAATCTTTATATAGAGTTTGAAAAATTAAAGAAAAAGCTTAACCAAGAAGGGCTATTTGATCCAAGATATAAGAAGAAAATACCATATATGCCAAAAAGCATAGGTGTAGTAACATCTGAAACAGGTGCGGTTATTAGAGATATAATAAATGTTGTTAGGAGAAGATTCCCCAAAATAAATGTATTTTTATATCCTGTAGCTGTGCAGGGTGCTAATTCTGCTGATGAGATTGTAAAAGGAATTGAATTTTTCAACAAAATGCAGAATGTAGATACTTTGATAGTAGGTAGAGGTGGTGGTTCTCTTGAGGAACTTTGGTCTTTTAATGAAGAAAAGGTTGCTAGAGCGATATTTAACTCAGATATACCTATAATATCAGCAGTAGGGCATGAGGTAGATTATACTATTTGTGATTTTGTATCAGACATGAGAGCACCTACACCATCTGCAGCGGCAGAACTTGCTGTACCAGATTTAAATGAAGTACTTTACAGACTTGATAACTGTAAAAATCGGTTAAAGAAAAATATGTCTACTGTTATAGATAGAGATAGAAACAAGTCAGATAATACTTTTAATTCTATATGTACAGTTGTAAAAAATGATATTATAAATATGGGTAAAAATAACCTAAAACTAATGTCGAATAAACTAAATAGAGGGATAGAATCTAAAATAGAAAGAGAAAAATACCAACTAGAAAATAATTTCTCATCGATTTGTTCGATTGTAAAAAATGAAGTTATAAAAGATGGCAAGCATCAACTAGATGTTATAGCTGGAAAAATGGAAAATAGTATATCTAGTAAAATAGATTTTGAAAAATATAGATTGAATATTGCTTCTGAAAATATAGGAAGCAGTATGAATCAAATTATGATTAATAAAAGAGAGAATATGAAAAATACAGGAGCTTTGTTACATAGCTTAAGCCCATTGGCTACTATAGACAGAGGATATTGTATGGTTCAAAAGGAAGGGAAAACAGTCAACAGTACAGAAGATATAAAGGTTGGTGAAATTCTAAATATTAGAATGAGCGACGGAAATGCAGACTGTACAGTTAATTCTATAGAAAAGAAATAATTTGAATTGAGAGGTAATCAAATGAATAATATAGAAAATATGACTTATGAACAAGCGTATTCAAGATTAGAAGAAGTTTTAAGTGCTTTAGAAGATAAAAGCACTGGTCTTGATAAATCTCTTGAAATGTACGAAGAAGGGATAGCTTTATATAGAAGATGCAAGGCTCTTTTAGATGAGGCTGAAATGAAAGTTAAAAAGTTCAATGAATTAGGACTAGAAGAAGATTTTGAAAAATAGAATGTAGTTGCCTATTGGCTTAAAATATAATTGCAGAAGACTGTTAAAAAATTAAGGGTTGCTTAGGAGGAAATGAAATGGACTTTAAAACAGAATTAAAAAAGAGAGCTACATATGCTGAGGATATTATTAAAAAGTATATGCCAGCAGAAGAAGGATACCAGAAAACTATAATGGAAGCTATGAATTATAGTTTAAGCTCAGGAGGAAAAAGATTAAGACCTGTACTAACACTAGAAGCATGTAGAATAGTTGGAGGGGACTCTGATAATGCTATTCCATTTGCAGCGGCAATAGAAATGATACATACTTACTCATTAATACACGATGATCTTCCTGCACTTGATAACGATGATTTAAGAAGAGGTAGAGCTACAAACCATAAAGTATTTGGGGAAGCCATGGCTATACTTGCAGGAGATGCGCTTCTTAACTTTGCTTATGAAACAATGCTTAAAGAATCTATAGGTAAAGAAAATCCAGAAAGATATCTAAAAGCTACATACGAAATAGCAAAAGGAGCAGGTATCTACGGTATGGTAGGTGGACAGGTAGTAGATGTTCAGAGTGAAAATATACAGATACCTAAAGAAAAATTAGACTACATACATGAAAATAAGACTGCAGCTATGATGGTTGGATGCATGAGAGCTGGAGCTGCTGTAGGTGGAGCTAATGAGGAACAGATGGAATGTATAACAGATTATGCTAATAAAATAGGATTAGCATTCCAGATAGTAGATGATATATTAGATATAGTGGGGGATGAAGCTAAACTAGGAAAACACGTAGGGAGCGATATAGAAAATAATAAATCTACTTACCCATCTTTAATGGGACTTGAAAAATCTAGAGAAATAGCTAAAAATCTAATAGAAGATGCTAAAAAAAGTATAGCAAAGGTAACAGATGATACAGAATTCCTAGATGGACTAGCAGATTATATATTATCTAGAGACCACTAATTTTTAAGAAGGAGGTATACTATGAAATACCTTATAGAATTTACTAATAATGGAGCACTTGCTATAAGTATAATAGCTTGTTTTCTTGCCCAGCTGATAAAAGTATTTACTGGAAAAGAAAAAAGATTTGACATAAAAAGAATAACTACATCTGGTGGAATGCCTAGTTCTCATACATCATTTGTAACTAGTTTGGCTACTGTTGTTGGGATAGTAGATGGATTTAACTCTACAAATTTTGCAATAGCTGTAGTTTTTGCTCTTATAGTAATGTACGATGCAGCCGGGGTTAGAAGAGCTGTCGGTAAACAGGCTACAATATTAAATCAGATGTTGGAAGACCTTCAACATGGTAAATTAATACAAAATGAAAAATTAAAGGAGCTTATTGGACATACGCCTTTCGAGGTTTTAGGTGGTGCTATATTAGGGATAGTAGTAGCACTGATACTTATGTAATAAAGTAGAGGTGAAAATAATGTACAAATATTTGGATAAAGTAAACTCTCCTAAAGATATAAAAAATATGAATGTAGAAGAGTTAGACCTTCTTGCAAAGGATATTAGAAAATTTTTAGTTAGATCTGTATCTAAAACAGGAGGACATTTAGCATCTAATTTAGGAGTTGTTGAATTGACATTGGCACTACACAAAGTGTTTGATAGTCCAAAAGATAAGATAGTATGGGATGTCGGTCATCAGTCATACGTACATAAGATTATTACTGGAAGAAAAGATAAATTTGATACATTGAGACAGCTTAATGGGATGAGTGGATTCCCAAAAGAAAAGGAAAGCTGTCATGACATAATAGATACAGGACATAGTTCTACTTCTATATCGACTGCGGTTGGACTTGCATGTGCAAGAGATATAAAAGGAGAAGATGGAAGTGTAATAGCAGTTATAGGAGATGGTTCTATAACAGGTGGGATGGCTCTAGAAGCTATCAATCAACTAGGATATATAAAAAATGATATGATAATTATCCTAAATGACAACGAAATGTCTATAGACAAAAATGTAGGTGGTATGTCTACATATATGTCTGGTCTAATTAGAAATTCTAAAGTTCACAAAATGAAAGGTGAAGTAGATAGATTTTTAAATATGACTAGTACAGGTGGGCAAATATCTAGAGCAGCAAGTAGACTTACAGATACAATAATGTATAGTTTTGTTCCTCAGGAGTGTGCATTTTTTGATTCAATAGGTGTTAAATATTATGGACCTATAGATGGACATAATATAAGTGATTTAATAGCATGTCTAAAAAATGCAAAAGAAAGAAAAGGGCCGATGCTTCTTCATGTAATTACTAAGAAGGGGAAAGGATATAGATATGCAGAGGAACACCCAGACAAGTATCATGGAGTGTCTAAGTTTGATATTAAAGAAGGTGTTAAGCCTTCAGATAAAAAGAGTATATCAGCAGCTGTAGGAGAAAAATTATCTCAAATGGCTTGTATAGACGATAAAATCGTTGCCATAACAGCAGCGATGCCATCAGGTACAGGGCTTAATGTATTTGAAAAAAATCATCCAAACAGATATTATGATGTCGGAATAGCAGAACAACATGCAGTTGCTTTTTCGGCTGGACTTGCAAAAAATGGTATGAAACCGTATTTTGCAGTCTATTCGTCATTCCTACAAAGAGGATATGACCAAATTTTACATGATGTATGTATTACAGGTAAAAATGTTACATTTTTAATAGATAGAGCAGGACTTGTAGGGAATGATGGAGAAACTCATCATGGAGAGTTTGATTTATCTTATTTAAATAGCATACCTGGCATAAGTGTGATGGCACCTAAGGACACTAAAGAGCTTATGTTTATGATGGATTTATCTTTAGAAATAGAGGAGCCTTGTGCTATAAGATATCCTAGAGGAAATGCTTACGATTTAAATGTGGGAAGCTACGGGAAAATTGAAAAAGGAACGTATGAAGTTTTAAAAGAAGGAGAGGAAACAGTAATTTTAGCTATAGGTGATATGGTTAAAAATGCGCTTGAAGCATCAGAAATTCTTGAAAAAGAAGGTAAGAAAGTTGGAGTCGTAAATGCTAGATTCCTAAAACCTATGGATGAAAAATTATTGGAAGAATTATTCTCTAATTATAAAAATATAGTAACAGTTGAGGATAATATAATCGTAGGTGGATTTGGAAGTAGAGTATTACAATATGCAGCCGAAAATAAACACTACGATAATAGAGTTATTAATATAGCATTGCCAGAAAAATTTATACCTCATGGAAGTTGTGATGAGCTACAAGAATTAGCGGGTATATCCGCAAATAAAATTACAGAAAGAATAAGAGAAATTTAAAGTTTTAAAAAGATTTAAGGTTTATAGCGTATAAAAGCGTATAAATTTTGGAAAGGATTAATATGAAGAAGAGAATAGATGTACTTCTTGTTGAGCAGGGTTACTTCGAAAGTAGAGAAAGAGCTAAAAAAGCTATAATGGCTGGGTTAGTTTTTGTAGATAATCAGAGATGTGACAAAGCTGGAACAGAAGTAAAGGAAGATGCAAATATAGAAGTAAAAGGAAATCCAATACCTTATGTTAGTAGAGGTGGGCTAAAATTAGAAAAGGCTATGAAGAATTTTGACCTTACTCTAGAGGGAAAAATCTGTATGGATATAGGAGCATCTACTGGAGGATTTACAGATTGTATGCTTCAAAATGGAGCTATAAAGGTATTCTCAATAGATGTTGGATACGGACAGTTAGCATGGAAGCTTAGAAGTGATGAAAGAGTAGTTTGTATGGAAAGAACTAATATAAGAAATGTAACTACTGAGGATTTAAAAGAATTCCCTGATTTTGCTTCTATAGACGTATCATTTATATCATTAAAATTAGTACTTCCTGTAGCTAAAAAACTTCTTAGAGATGGTGGGGAAATAGTTGCCCTTATAAAACCTCAGTTTGAAGCGGGAAGAGAAAAAGTAGGTAAAAAAGGTGTTGTAAGAGAGACATCTACTCATATAGAAGTTATAGAAATGATTTCTGATTTTGCTGTAGAAAATGGATTTGCTATCAAAAATCTAGACTTCTCACCAATAAAAGGGCCAGAAGGAAATATAGAATATTTAATACATCTATGCACATCAAATGAAGGATTTACTTATGACAGAGAAAAACACTTTGAAAATATAAGAGAAGTTGTTGAAAGATCTCATCAGCTTAGTAAATAAAAATTAAAATAGAAAATTTTGCACTAAATCGATATGATTTGTGAGCTTGGAGGTGAGTTTGTAGTATTTTTATATACTACATATAGGTTTGATTCTCGAAATATATATGAAAAATTGTGCTCTTGTAGAGGAGTTAAGGCTCACTATAGACAAAAACTTGAATATTTTAACTGGGGAAACAGGTTCGGGAAAATCTATTATAATAGATGCACTTGGGCTATGTCTGGGAAATAAATACGATAAATCATTTTTAAGAAAAGGAACTGAAAAAGGTCTTGTAGAGACAGTTTTTTATTCTGAAAATGAAAATTTAAAAAGAATAATGTCTGAAAATGATATTGATATGGAAGATGGAATAGTTACCATTGCAAGGGTAATCTATTCTGATGGAAAAAGTACAGCTAGGGTCAATGGAAGGACTGTAAAATTAACACTTCTTAAAGAAATAGTGTCTTATTTGATAGATGTCCATGGACAGCATCAAAATCAGCTTTTATTTGATCCTAGTAGACATCTAAAATTTATAGATGCATTTGCAGGAGAAAAGATTTTAGATGCTAAAAATGAATATAAAGAACTGTACTCTAAATATTCAAAAATAAAGTCTGAGTTATCAAGATTAAATGATAATAAAGATGAGATGGAAATTCAGAGGGAAATAGATTTATTGAAATTCCAAATAGATGAGATAGAGGCGGCAAATTTAAATGCTGAAGAATATGAGGAACTTATTCAAAAGAGGGATGTATTTAGAAATAGCGAAAAAATATTTAATAATCTAAATGTATCCTATGAGGCAATACACAATAGCGAAATAAATGCTATAGATATTGTAGGAAGGGTAGTTAGTGAATTATCGACAATATCATCTTTTGATAAAAAAATAGAAAATATTTACAATGAAGTAGAAAGAATAATGTACGAATTACAGGATCTTTCTGGTGAAATAAGAGATTATAAAGATAGTATAAATTTTGAACCGTATGAACTTGAACAGATTGAGATAAGATTAAATGATATAAACAATCTTAGAAGAAAATATGGAGATACTATAGAGGATATATTCAAATTCCATGAAAAAATATCTAAAAGATTGTACGATATTTTAAATAGGGATGAAGAAAAAGAAAGACTAAAGGAAGAATTAGAATCTATAGAAAAAGAATTATATAAAAAATCAGAAGTATTAACTGAAATTAGAAAAGAAGAAGCTGAAAAAATGGCAGCTCTTTTAATTGAAGAGCTTGATAGCATGGACATGAAGAATGTAAGATTCTCAACAGAATTTAGCGATAGAGATTTTACAGCAGAAGGAAGAGATTTAGCTGAGTTTATGATTTCTTTCAACGTTGGAGAAGATTTAAGACCTATATCAAAGGTAGCGTCTGGTGGGGAAATATCTAGATTCATGCTTGCATTTAAGACTATTTTAGCGGATACAGACGAGATAGAAACATTAGTGTTTGATGAAATTGATACAGGGATAAGTGGTATAGCAGCTCAAAATGTTGGAGAAAAATTATCTGATATAGCTTCTAAGAAGCAGATTATTTGTATAACTCATCTTCCTCAGATTGCTGCAAATGCAGATACTCACTACTGTATAGAAAAGAAAACTGATGGTGAAAGAACATTTACAACTGTAGAAAAGTTAGACTACGATGGTAGAAAAAGAGAAATATCTAGGTTAATATCAGGAAAACAAATAACAGAAAAAACAATAGAACATGCTAAGGAAATCTTGTCTCTTTCAGAGGCGTATAAAATAAATAGAGTTTTGTAGAAGATTTAAAAAGTATTAAATATATTTTAGACCTTTAACCAGGGGGAAGTGGAATGGAAACTAATGAAAAGATATTGTATACAAGTATATACAAATATCTAGAAGAAGCCCAAGTAGAAGATTTAAACGACGAGGATATAAAATTTATAAATACTATTGAGTTAGATACAAGAGAATTTATAAAGGATATAGGCATTCGAGCTAGTTTAAAGGGATATAAGTATATAAAAGAATCTATTTATGTAGAATTATTAAAGGATACTAAATACGATATAAAAGAATACAATACTCTAATAACTACTATAGCAGAGGAAAATAATACTGAAAAATACAATATAGAAAGAAGTATTAGATATGCTATAGAGGTTCTAAAAAATAGCAGAGACTATAATGAACTGAATAAATTTTTAGGTAAGGATGTTTTTTCAAAATACAATATGCCTACAAATTTAGAATTTATTTTTTATGCAGCTGAAAAGATACGAGATTCTAAAAGTAAATGCAATACTTTCAGAAATAAAATAATTTAAAAAAGTATTACATTGGGAATAAAAGTTAAATTTTGTGGAAGTGACGATTAAATTCGTACTTCCTATTTTTTTGTAAAAATAAAAATATAATAAAAGTTAAAAAAGTATTTGAAATTGAGCGATTATGCCATGCCAAAAGTGTTTATAAAAAATAATTTAAAAAAAATAAATCTAAAAATGTTAAAAATAAGCGGTTAAATAGAAAAATATGGTATAATATAATGTGATTTTATGAAATTTGGAGGGTTTGATATGATAGTCAAGGCACCGATAAGGGTAGACCGCAAAACAAAGAAGCTTGCTAAAAGAATTCAGCCTGGTGAGATAGCAGTTATCAACCACGTTGATATAGATGAGGTTGCAGCAAACTCTTTAGTTGAAGCTAAGGTCAAATTAGTTATAAATGCCGCTGAGTCTATAAGTGGTAGATATCCTAACAAGGGACCTGGAATTTTAACAGAAAACAACATACTTATAATAGATAGAGTAGGAGAAGATGTTTTTAATAATGTAACTGAAGGTGAAACATTAGTAGTAGAAGATGGAAAAATATTCCGTGGTGATGAACTTATAGGCGAAGGAGATGTTCTTACTAAAGAAAAAGTAGCTGTTCAGATTAAATTAGCATACGACAACTTAGGAGAAGAATTAGACAGATTTATAGACAATACAATAGAATATGCTAAGAAAGAAAAAGGTTTTATACTTGGAGAAGTAGAAATTCCTAAGGTTAAAACAAAATATCGGGGAAAACAGGTTCTTATAGTTGTAAGAGGACAGGATTACAAAGAAGATTTAGCAACAATGATTTCTTATATTGAAGAGGTTAAACCAATTTTAGTAGGTGTAGACGGTGGAGCAGATGCACTTATGGAATTTGGATATAAACCAGATGTTGTAGTAGGAGATATGGATAGTGTAGGCGATGAATCATTAAAGGCAGCTGGAGAAATTGTCGTACATGCATACACAGACGGTAGAGCACCAGGGCTTAAAAGAGTTCAGGAATTAGGGCTTGATGCTGTAGTATTCCCAGCTCCAGGTACAAGTGAAGATATAGCGATGCTTATAGCATACGAATACAATGCTGAGTTAATAGTTGCACTTGGAACTCATTCTAATATAATAGACTTCCTTGAAAAAGGTAGAAAAGGTATGGCGAGTACTTTCCTAGTTAGAATGAAGATAGGTGCTAAGCTTATCGACGCAAAAGGGGTAAACCTTTTATACAGAAGTAAATTAAAAATAAAATATATTTGGGCATTAATAGCGACTGCATTATTCCCAGTATTGATACTGGCATCATTATCGCCAAAAATGCAGCAGTTTATACAGCTTATGCAGCTAAAATTAAGAATAATGCTTAATATGTAGTTTTTAGCAGGAGGAAAATATTATGCATATAAATATGAAATATTATATTGTTTCGATTGGTGCAATATTCCTAGCTTTAGGTATAGGTATACTTGTAGGATTCAATCTAAACAATAACGAAGAAATTAACAAACAGCAGGCTTCTATAATAGAACAGCTTGATGAAGAATTTAATACTATTAAAGAAGAAAATGATACATTATCAAGTGATTTAAAAGAAACAGATAAAAAATACAATGATTTAATAGAATATGTAAATGCAAATGCAGATGCTTTAATGACAGGTTCTTTATCAGGTAAAAAAGTTGCTGTTATATCTACTTATGGAAGAACAGAAAATGTAGATAAATTAAAAGAAATAGTAAATTCAAATGAAGGTTCAGTAGCTTTTGAATTAGTATTCAATAAAGAAATAACTGACGAAGAAATAATAAAAGAGGCTGCAAAGAAAACTGGAGAAAAATTCAAATCAACTGAGGATGTTGTAAATTATGTATTCGATATAGTAAAAAGAGGTAATGCAGAAACTCTTGCTCCACTAGAAGAATTAAAAATGATAGATTTAAATTCTGAAAGAGATGATATAGCAAACTTCTCATCTGTTTTAATATCAGCAGCATCAGAATCATCAGATCCAGCAAAACAGTTTAATGCACTTGACAAATTTGTAGTATCAAAATTAAAATCTGAAAACAAATATGTAGTTGAAGCACAGACAAAAGGAGCTAAAACTTCATACGTTGAACAGTACGCTAAAAATAAAGCAGCAACTGTAGATAATATAGATGAAAAAACAGGAGAACTATCTTTAGTTGCTCTAGTACAGGATGAAAATCTTGTAGGTAATTTCGGAAGATTAGATACAGCATCTTCTCTAATCCCAATGGAAAAATAAGGAGAAAAAAATGGAACATTATACAAGTATAATAATGCCAGCATTTAATGAGGGTAGCAGAATAAAAGCTACCCTTGAAGGAATTGTTGGTATAGATGAAATAAATGAAATAATAGTTGTCGACGATGGTTCTTCTGATAATACAGAATCAGAGGCTAAAAGTGTAGACAGCGAAAAAGTGAAGGTATTTAGACTTGATAAAAACAGAGGTAAGGGATATGCTCTTAACTTCGGTCTTAAAGAAGCTCTAAAAAATGCAGATATAGTAGGTTTCTTAGATGCAGATTTAGGGTCTTGTTCTTCAGAAGTAATAAAAATAATAAAACCAGTATTCAATGACGAAGCAGATGTTACAATAGCACAGTTCCCTGGGGCTAAGAAAAAGGGAGGATTAGGTCTTGTAAAAGGTCTAGCTAAAGAATCTGTATATGAAATGACAGGTGTTGAATTAAATGCTAGCATATCAGGTCAGAGAATATTCAAAAAAGAAGTAATAGAAAGATTTGATACAATACCTTATGGATATGGTGTCGAAGTTGGTATGTCTATAGACATATTAAAATGGGGATACAGAATTAAAGAAGTTCCAGTAGAAATGACTCACAATGAAACTGGAAGAGATTTAAAAGGATTTATCCACAGAGGTAAACAGTATTACCATATCAAAAAAGTTGTAAAACAGAAGAAAAAGGAATGGGGTGCTAAGTAATGGCAGATATATACATTATGCTTATACTTGCATTAGTAGGATTTGTAGGTACACTTCTTATAATTCCTATGTTCAAAAAAATGTTAATAGAAGGCGAAATTGTTAGACCTAACTACAAACAGGATATGATACCTGTAAGTATGGGGATAGTATTCGTTCCAATGCTTGTTATATCATCTATGGTGCTTGCATATATAGATAGAGATCAAGAACACATGAAATATTTATTTATGTTCTTATTTGCAGCTTTATCTATGTCATTTGCAGGGATAATGGACGATATAATAGGAAATAGAAATGTAAGTGGTCTAAAAGGACACTTTAAAAGTCTTTTTAAAGGAACTCTTACAACAGGTGGATTTAAAGCACTTTACGGTGGATTTGTTGGATTATTAATATCAGTAGTTTTAACAAGAAGTATACCTGAAATAGTTTTAAATACACTTATAATAGCACTTTCTACAAATCTTATGAACTTAATGGATTTAAGACCAGGAAGAGCTATAAAAGTTTACTTAGTTATAATGATTGTTATGATAGCAACACTTACTGGATTTACTAGAATATTACCATTTTTAATAGTTCCAGCAGTTCTTGCTTACTTTAATCAGGATTTAAAGGCAAAATGTATGATGGGAGATGCTGGTTCAAATGTTCTTGGTATATCAATAGGTATATTTATGGCATTTGGATATTCAATGAATGTAAAAATAGGATGGCTAGTTTTCCTAGTACTTATCCATATTTTAACAGAAAAGTATTCTCTTACTAAAATAATAGAAAAAAATAAAGTCCTTAATTTCTTGGACAGATTAGGAAGGTAGTCATTTATGTTGAGTAGAAAAATCGGCGAAGTAGTTGAGATAAAAAAACAGAATGGACAGCTTGACGATATAAGAGTTGAAATAAATGGCGAGATATTTAGAGCATATAATTATCCTAAAATGACAGGTAAAGTCGATATTGGAGATAAGGTGCTTTTAAATACGACAGCTGTAGAGCTTTCTTTAGGAACAGGTGGATATCACTATGTAATATCTAACTTAGACAATATGGAGGCTGATTTAGAAGGTCAGGGACATATAATGAAGCTTAGATATACTCCAATGCAAGTTAGAGTAGATTCTGTAGAGGATCACGAAAGCAAATACCACGATGTATTTGAAGAATTTGAAAGTCTTGAAGGAATACCAGTTGTAGTTGGAACACTTCACAGCATGTTGACTCCATTTGCAGCTACATACAAAAGACTTAATCCAAATAAAAAACTTGTATATATAATGACAGATGGAGCTGCACTTCCAATATATTTCAGTATGAATGCTGAAACTCTAAAAAATAAAGGATTAATAGACTCTACAATAACATTTGGAAATGCTTTTGGCGGTGATTATGAGTGTATAAATATATATACAGCTTTAATAACTGCTAAGGAAATAGCAAAGGCAGATGCTATATTTGTAAGTATGGGGCCTGGAATCGCAGGAACTGGTACAAAATACGGATTCACAGGAATAGAACAGGGGCCTATATTAGATGCAATATCTAAATTAGGTGGTAGACCTATAGCTATACCGAGAATAAGTTTTGCCGATATGAGAGATAGACATAGAGGAATATCTCATCACAGTATAACTATATTTGATGAAATAGTGAATGTGGGGGTAGAAATACCTATAACTATTTACGATGATGAGAAAAATGAAAGAATAAAAAATCAAATTAAAGAAAATAAATTAGACGAAAAACACAAAATAGAGTATATAAAAAATGATAGAACTAAAGAAGATATAGATAGCTATGGTCTAAAGGTCAGAAGTATGGGAAGAAATTATGAACAAGATAGTGAATTTTTCGATTCAGCAT
>URRU01000025.1 GCA_900550335.1 uncultured Clostridium sp.
AGGAAAATATAAAGATATAAATATAATAATGAATAAAAAAATCCTCTTGATAAAAACAAGAGGATTTTTTATTCTATTTAATAATTATTTACTAAGCAAATATAGATTTTACAAATTCTTCTAGTCTATCCATTGCAGACATGAAAGTTTCTTCGCTACAAGCATAAGATATACGCATATAGTTGTCTAATCCAAATGCTATACCAGGAACTCCAGCGACATGATATTTATTAAGAAGCTCTTCACAGAACTCTATTGAGAAACTTTCTTTCCAATCGTATTTTTCTGCAACTTCACTTAAATCTATGAACATATAGAATGCTCCAGATGGCTGTATGTATGAAACATGGTCTATAGCGTCAAGTCTTTCAACAAGCATATCTCTTCTTGATTTATAAACATTTACCATGTGTTTTATATCTTCTTCGCACTCAACTAATGCTCCATATCCTATATACTGAGCAGTTAAACAAGGATGAGAAACTAAATGTCCTTGTATAGAGCTCATAGCTTTTGCAACTTCTTTGTTAGATGCAGTATATCCAAGTCTAAGACCTGTCATAGCAACTGATTTTGCAAATCCATTTATAGTTATTGTTATGTCTTTTGCTTCTTCAGAAAGAGATGCTACAGAAGTAAATCCATCGACATAGCAAATTCTTTCGTATATTTCGTCTGCTAATATGAATATTTCTTTTTCAATACATACATTAACTATGTCTATTAACTCTTCTTTTGTATATACGTTTCCTGTTGGATTAGAAGGGTTAGTAAGGATAAGCATTTTTGATTTTTCAGTTATAGCAGCTTCTAATTCTTCTTTAGTTAGTTTAAATCCATTTTCTCTTTTTGTATCTATGAATTTTGGAACTGCACCAGTAAGTTTAACCATTTCTGGATAACTTACCCAATATGGTTTAGGGATAAGAACTTCCTCTCCTGGGTTAGTTACTGCAAGAAGTGCATTAGCTATAGAGTTTTTTGCACCACTAGATAATACTATTTCATCTATTGTGTAATCACAATTATTTTCTCTTTTTAGTTTTTTTACAATTTCTTCTCTAAGTATTTTAAGTCCTGGAACAAGATCGTATTTAGTGCAATCTTCATCTAATGATTTTTTTCCGTATGCTTTTGCTTTTTCTGGTACTGTGAAGTCTGGTTCACCGATGCTTAGGTTTAGTACGTCTATTCCATTTGCTTTCATTTCTTTTACTTTTGAACTTATTCCTATCGTAAACGACGGTGTTAGTGTGTCTAATTTTGTTGCTAGTTTCATTTTAACTTCCTCCTTTATGATAAGCAGCCTTATTTTTAGTTTTAGTTTATTTTGTTATGTTTTATGTAAATTTTTGACTGTTTATTTTGTTTTTTAAAAATTTGCTTACTTTATATAATATATTATTTTAAGGGATATATCTATAGTTTGGGAAATTTTTTTGAAATATAAGGAAATTTGTAACCTAGAGAATAAAATAAAAAGAAGTGAAAGTGTTTTTTAATGAATAAACAGATAGATTTTTCAGAAAATATGTAATATAATAAAACTAAATAGTGTTTGTAAAAAAATTAAAATGGGCAAAAAAATAACTTGCCTAAAAGCAAGTTTATAATTTTATTTTGCTGCACAATGCAGGCAAACGATTTGAAAAAATTTTATTTGAACTTTTGATGTAATTTTAGATACTTTTAGTATATATTATATTGCGTTAGATGTCAAATAGAAAAATGGATTATCATTAAAAATAGAAGGGGGAAGAAAGATGGCTAAAGAATATTTCTTAGGGTTAGATATTGGAACTAGTTCACTTGGTTGGGCAGTTACCGATACAAATTATAAGATATTAAGAGCTAAAGGAAAAAATCTAATAGGTGTAAGATTATTTGAAGAAGGAAAAACAGCAGAAGAAAGAAGGCTATTTAGATCTAGCAGAAGAAGAACTGCCAGAAGAAAAGAAAGAATAAAACTTTTACAAGAATTATTTGCTGAGGAGATAAATAAGATAGACCCAACATTCTTCCAAAGACTAAAAGAGAGTAAATATTATTTAGAGGATAAAACTAATAAAGATTGTCCGTTTGCATTATTTAATGACGAAGGATTTACAGATAAAGAATATCATGAAAAATACCCTACAATATATCATCTTCGCAAAGATTTAATTGAAAGTGATGAAAAGAAAGATATTAGACTTATATATCTGGCAATACATAATATCATAAAAAATAGAGGTCATTTCTTATTAGGAGATAAGAATATAGATGCTGTAAAAAGCTTTGAAGATGCTAAGAATAGTTTTGTAGAATCATTTGCAGAAATAGGGATAGAAATAGAGATTTTAAATGAAGATAGATTTGAAAATACACTAAAAGATAGTTCTCTAAATAAAAGGGATAAATTTAAAAATTTAAATGATGATATAGCTATAAAGTATGAAGATAAAATAGAGCTAAAAGATAAGGAAAAGAAAGTAAAGGAATTATTAAAACTATTAACTGGTCAAAATACTAATATAAAAAAAGGATTTGATAATGAAGAGCTAGTTAATGAATCTGGAAAAGATATATCAATAACATTTGATAGTGATAGTTATGAACAGGATTTAGAAGAAATAGAAAATTTACTTACTGAAAGTGAAATGAACTTCTTAGAAGGAATTAAAAAAACTTATGATTGGTCTATATTAGCTAATATATTAAATGGGGAAAGTTATTTATCTGATGCAAAAGTTGCTACTTATGAAAAACATAAAAAAGACTTAGAAGATTTAAAAAATGTAATAAAAAAATATGCACCAGATGAATATAAAAAAATGTTCTCTGAACTAGATGATAAAAAAGCAAATTATGTAAGATATACAGGTCATTATATAGTAAATAAAAAGAAAGTATATCCAGGGAAAAAAGTAACACAAGAAGAATTTTGTAAAAATGTATTATCAATATTAAAGAAAATAAAGCATAAAGATCCTATTATAGATAGGATAATGGATGAATGTGAAAAACTTACATTTATGCCAAAACAAATAGATAAAAGAAATGGAGTACTTCCATATCAACTTCATCAGGAGGAGTTAAAAAAGATAATTACAAATGCTGAGAAGTACTACAATTTTTTAAATGAAAAAGATAGCAATGGCTATGTAACAAAAGAAAAGATAGAAAAATTGCTAACATTTAGAATACCATATTACGTTGGGCCTTTAAATGACAAGCATAAAGAAAGTGGATTCTGTTGGATAGAAAAGAAATCAAACGAAAAAATATATCCATGGAATTTTGATGATGTGGTAGATAAAGATAAGAGTGCAGAAAACTTTATTATGAGAATGACTAATAAATGTACTTACTTAGTAGGAGAGGATGTGCTTCCTAATCAATCTATTTTGTATAGCAAATTTAGAGTATTAAATGAATTGAATAACTTAAAAATAAATGGTGAAAAACCAGATGTTGAAGTTAAAAAGAAAATTTATAATGAACTATTCCTTACAGGAAAGTCTGTAACTACTAAAAAGATAAAATCTTTCTATAAGAAAGAATTTGGAATAGATGTGGAAGTATCTGGAATAGATGGAGACTTCAAAAATAAAATGGATTCTTATTTGAAAATAAAATCTATTTTAGGTGATGTGGAATCAAATATGGAAATGGCCGAGAATATAATATTATGGTCAACTGTTCTTGGTAGTGAAAAGAAAATGCTTAGAAAGAAAATAAAAGCAGCTTATCCTCAACTTGATGAAAAACAAATTGAAAAATTAGTATCAATTAATTTTACTGGTTGGGGAAGATTATCTAAAAAATTCCTAACAGGAATTAAAGCCAATATAGATGGAAATAACGATATAAGTATAATAGAAGCTATGGAGGAAACAAATTACAATCTAATGCAGCTATTATCAAATCAGTTTGAGTTTATAGAAATTATAAATAAACACAATAATAATTTAAATGAAGATTTAGATATAAATAATTTAGATTATGATAGTTTAATGGAAGATTTATATGCATCTCCAGCGGTAAAAAGATCTATATGGCAGACAATTTTAGTAGTTAAGGAAATACAGGAAGTAATGGGTTGTGAACCAAAGAGAATATTTGTAGAAATGCCTAGACAAGAAGGAGATAAGAAAAGAACAGAATCAAGAAAAAATGCGTTTATAGAGTGCTACAAAAAATGTAAAGAAGAAGAACATGAATATATAAGAGAATTTAAAAGTAGTGGAATGATTGAAAAATTAGAAACTATGGAAGAAAGTAGATTAAGAAGTAAAAAACTTTATTTATATTACACTCAGATGGGAAGAGATATGTATACAGGAGAAAGAATAGAATTATCTCAGCTATTTACAACTGATTACGATATAGACCATATCTATCCTAGATCTAAAACAAAAGATGATAGTATAACTAAAAACTTAGTATTAGTTAAAAAAACTGAGAATAGTAGAAAATCTGATGAATATCCTCTAAAAGCTGAAGTACAAAACAAACAAAAGGCATTTTGGGATATTTTAAAATCAAAGGGACTAATAACATCAGAAAAATACAAGAGATTGACAAGAAAAGATGCACTTACTAGTGAAGAATTAGCATCTTTCATAGAGAGACAGATAGTATTTACAGGACAGAGTACAAAAGCTGTTGCAAGTATACTAGGTAAAATAATGAAAGAAAGTGAAATAGTATATACAAAGGCAGAAAATACATCTGATTTTAGAAATGAAGTAATTGATTTTGTAAAAGTAAGGGAACTTAATGACTTACATCATGCTCATGATGCATATCTAGCTATAGTAGTTGGAAATGTGTATCATGTTAAATTTACTAGAAATGCATTGAGATTTATAAACTCTAGAGGAAAATATAATCTTTATAGAATGTATGATTATGATGTTAAGACAAAAGATGAGGTAGCTTGGATTGCAGATAGAAAAGATGAAAATGGTAATGTAATTGAAGGAACTAAAAAAACAGTAAGAGAGATGCTATCTAAAGGTGGAATACTATTTACTAGATATTCATACGTTGTAAAAGGTGGATTATTTGATCAAAATATAATAAATAAAGGTCAAAGTGGAAGTGGTAAAGGATATTTACCTATAAAATCTAATAAAAATGAGTATTTACCTGTTGAAAAATATGGTGGATATAATAAGGCAACAGGAGCTTTCTTTGCTTATGTAGAAAGCGACGATAAAAAAGGCAAGAAAATGAGAACTCTAGAAAGTATACCACTATATGTTGTTATGAATTCAAAAGATGAGCTTAAAGATATTAAGGAATACATAGAAGGAAATGAAGAACTTAAAAATCCAGTAATACTTATTCCTAAGATAAAAATAAATAGTTTGTTTGAAATAGATGGCTATCCGCTTCATATATCAGGTAGAACAGAGAATAGAGTTATTATGAAAAGTGCAGTTCAATTAAAATTGGATTACGAAACCGCTAAATATATCAAACAAATTGTGAAATATGCTGATAATGAAAATGAAGATTTAAATATGGAGGAAAAACTAGAGATAACAAATAAAAGAAACTTAGAAGTGTATGATAAATTAAATAATAAGATGCTAGAAGGGATTTATTATAAAAGACCTGTAATAAATAGTGTAATTAAGGTTATAAATGAAGGAAAAGAAAACTTTGAAAAACTTAGTAATTACGAACAGAGTAAACAGATAAAAAAAATAATAAGAGTATTTAACACAACATCAGATGGAGTTGATTTAAAAGATATAGGAGGATCAAAACAGACGGGTGTGTTAAAATTCTCAAATAAAATATCAGATAAGAGCAAAGCTATTTTAATAAATCAATCTCCAACAGGACTTTTTGAACGAAGAATAGACCTTCTACAGGATACAGAGAAATTCTTTAAATAAAAAATGAGTTGGCGAACAGTTGTAATAACTAGCAGAGCAAAACTGGATTTAAAACTAAATTATATGGTTATAAGAGGGGATGGCATAACTAGAATATTTCTAGGAGAACTGTCCACTCTTATAATCGAATCTACAGAAGTTTCTATAACTGCCTGCTTGTTATGTGAATTAGCTAAAAGAAAAGTAAAAGTAATATTTTGCGATGAAAAGAGAAATCCTTGCTTTGAAGCAGTTCCATATAATGGTTCACACGATACAAGTGCAAAGATAAGAAAACAAATAAAATGGGATAAAAAAGCAAAGGATTCTGTATGGACAGATATTGTAACAGAAAAAATAAATCAGCAGATGATATTCTTAAAATATTTAGGATTAGAAGAGTATAGGCTACTTGAAGATTATATTGAAAATATAGAATATCGAGATGAAACAAATAGAGAGGGACATGCATCTAAGGTATACTTTAATGCATTGTTTGGTAAAGGATTTACCAGAAATGATGAATCAACAATAAATGCAGCTCTTAACTATGGATATACAATAATATTATCTGCTTTTAATAGAGAAATTGTTGCAAGTGGATATCTTACACAAGTTGGAGTATTCCACGATAATATGTTCAACTACTTTAATCTTAGTTCTGATTTAATGGAGCCATTCAGAATTTTAGTAGACAAGGAAGTGTATAAAATGATGGATGTAAATAAGTTTGAAAAAGATGAGAAAATGAGACTAGTTAATATACTAAATAAAGAAGTAGTGATAGATGGAAAAAGAAACTATGTAAATAATGCTATAAAAATATACTGCAAGAGTGTGTTTGAAGCAATTAACGAAAATGACACATCTCTTATAAAATTTTATCGAGATGAGTTATAGATTTATGAGAAGCATAGTGTTTTTTGATCTACCAACAACTACTTCCGCAGATTTAAAAGAATATACTAGATTTAGAAAGTTTCTATTAAAAAGTGGCTTTATTATGATGCAAGAGTCTGTTTACAGCAAAATATCACTAAATACTACAGCAGCTAATATCTTATTGGATAATATAAAAAAGAATAGTCCTAAGGATGGTCTTGTTCAAGTCCTTACAGTAACGGAAAAGCAGTATTCTAAAATGGAGATGATTATCGGAGAGAAAAAATCCGATGTATTAGACAGTGATGAAAGGTTGGTAATAATATGAAATTAGTACACCCAGAGTTTAATTATCAAATTGAATTTAAAGAAAATATAGTTGACTTAATAGTTATAGAAGATAAAAAAGTTTTTAGAGAGTATATTGGAGAGTTATACTCTCAATGTATGGAATTGAATGATTCTGGAAAATTTGTGTTGAGCAATGAAGAAAAAGAAATTAAGCTATCTAAAAAAGTTGAGATAATTTTAGATTTTTATTCTTTAGATATCAATAATAAGAAAATAATTACAAAGGTGTACAATAAATTAAAAGAAATTTCTACAGAGGAAGATATGTATGTAGAAACAGGGAAGATTAATTCTGAGATAGTTAGATATGTCGATAAAATTGTCGACATATCTGATTATCCTTTGGAATTTTCTATTGATATAGATATTGTAGATCTTTTTAAGATGGCGAATGTAAAATTTTTGAAAGATTATACAAGTGAATTAGATAGAATTTGTGATTATATAAGTGTGGTAAATGAAATTACAGGTAAAGATATTTTTATATTTGTTAATTTTAGAGACTTCTTTGAATTGGAAGAGTTAGAAGAATTTTATAAGTTTGCAGCGTATAAAAAAATTTTTCTGATAATGCTAGAAAATGAAGTAAATAATGTTTGTAACGAGTTTGAAAAAGTATTTGTTTTAGATAAAGATTTATGCGAGATTTATTGATTTTTCAATCTTTTAATGATATATTTTAATTAAGATTATCTAAAGTTACCCATGCTGTGATGGGCGTGTTTTTCGAATTTGAGGTTTGAGATTGATGTAATTTTAGATGAGTATCAAACAGAATATTAGATGAAACTATGAAGGCAGGTGTTTGAGATTGATGTAATTTTAGATGAGTATCAAACTGATATTTTTGATTCAAGATGTCATTTAACGTTTGAGATTGATGTAATTTTAGATGAGTATCAAACCAGATACGGAACTCTTACAGTTCTATCTGGGTTTGAGATTGATGTAATTTTAGATGAGTATCAAACTACGGGAAATGTCAGAGAACTTTGTTATTGGTTTGAGATTGATGTAATTTTAGATGAGTATCAAACCATTGAAATTTCAACGTTTATAAAGTATGCGTTTGAGATTGATGTAATTTTAGATGAGTATCAAACCCCTGGAAGTGTCTTTGACATCTCATCGACGTTTGAGATTGATGTAATTTTAGATGAGTATCAAACTTTAGTCTTAGCTTTCTCTGCTTCGATATTGTTTGAGATTGATGTAATTTTAGATGAGTATCAAACAAGAGAACAACAGTTCTTGTTTCTTTTTCTGTTTGAGATTGATGTAATTTTAGATGAGTATCAAACAAACTCACTCATTGGTGTTCTGCTTTCTTCGTTTGAGATTGATGTAATTTTAGATGAGTATCAAACTTTAGTTGTAGTTAAACCTTGCATTTTTGTGTTTGAGATTGATGTAATTTTAGATGAGTATCAAACCCAAATTTGAAACTTTCTTCACTTGCATCTGTTTGAGATTGATGTAATTTTAGATGAGTATCAAACATAGGTGAAGTTGATAAAGATACCAACGAGAGTTTGAGATTGATGTAATTTTAGATGAGTATCAAACACGATATACTTCTATCTGAAGCAAAAGGTGGTTTGAGATTGATGTAATTTTAGATGAGTATCAAACGTAACTTTTCCAAGATTTTGCGTCTTGATTGTTTGAGATTGATGTAATTTTAGATGAGTATCAAACCTAAGGCTTTGTATTTTGTTAAAGGTATAAAGTTTGAGATTGATGTAATTTTAGATGAGTATCAAACATAGAAGTTGTGAAGATATATTAGAAGGTTTGTTTGAGATTGATGTAATTTTAGATGAGTATCAAACAAAAGAAAAAGGATATAATGAAGCATTAAAGTTTGAGATTGATGTAATTTTAGATGAGTATCAAACAAAAGATGGCTTAATATTATTATGAACACCGTTTGAGATTGATGTAATTTTAGATGAGTATCAAACTAATGTTTTGTTCAGCTCTTTATGTGCCAGGTTTGAGATTGATGTAATTTTAGATGAGTATCAAACCTGGCGGAATAGAAACATACGAAGAATTAAGGTTTGAGATTGATGTAATTTTAGATGAGTATCAAACGATGGACTGAAAGCAAGAGATGCTGGTTTGAGATTGATGTAATTAGAAAAACTTCAAAAATACAAAGCATTCTATATCACATAGAGTGCTTTTTATAATTTAAAAACTAAACCATATTGACAAAAATACAAACTCCTTCTAACATAAAAATAAACAAACGAAAAACAAGGAGTTGAAATAATGGGATTCCAAACCATAACAGAAGTAATAGAACAAAACATCCAAAACGGAATAAAAAAAACAAACCTAACAACAAAAAAACTAATCCTTCTTGGAATAGCAGCAGGATTTTTTATAGGAATCGGTGCAGAAGCAAGTAGCCTTGCAATGCATGGAATATCAAATGTGGGACTAGCAAGAACTGTAGCTGGAGCAGTGTTCCCAATAGGTCTAATGCTAATCGTCCTACTAGGTGGAGAACTATTCACAGGAAACTGCCTAATATCAATGGCGGTATACGACAAAAAAGCAAAACTAAAAGGAATGATTAGAAACCTAACAATAGTCTATATAAGCAACTTTATCGGAGCAGCTCTAATGGCATGGATGATAAACAACTGTGGCCAGTTAAACTTTAGCGATGGTGGTGCTGGAGCATTTACGATAAAGGTAGCTTTAGGAAAAGTTGGAATAGATCCTATTCAGGCGATAGTTTCTGGAATACTATGCAACGTACTAGTATGTTTGGCGATATTTATGGCAGCTACAGCAAAAGATGTTGCTGGAAAATGTATAGCAATATTCTTCCCAATATTTGTATTCGTAATATCTGGATTTGAGCACTGTGTAGCAAATATGTATTACATTCCAGCAGGAATATTTGCAGCTCAGAACTCGTTATATGCTGCAAAAGCTACAGAATTATATGGAATAACTGCAGAGCAATTATCTGGGTTAAATTTTGGAACTATGTTTTCTAATTTAATACCAGTTACGATAGGAAATATAATCGGAGGAATGGTGTTTGTTGGACTATTATATTGGTATTTATATCGGAAAAAAGAATCGTAGTTTGCATATTATATAAGATTAGTACACTATACAGATAATATAAAAATAATTTTGCTCTTTATCAAAATGATAGAGAGCATTTTTTATTGAGTAGATTATGGAATATTTTGTTTTTATGGAAAAATTTAAATATGCGAACTGTATAAAAATGTTTGTATAATATTATAAAGTAAATAAAAAACATAATAACCACAAAAATACTTTATTAAACAAGAAATTACAAAAAAAGCAAAAAAAGTTACCGCTTGTATAAACATTACAAACACTACACTTCAAAAAAACGGACAAGCAATTTCAATGCTTACAGTGTGTTTGACGAAAATATATAAATTTGATAACATTTAACATATAAGTTATGAGATGCCCTTTGACGTTGTTAAAGGGAATTTTTTTAGATTTTAAACACTATATATAGTGGTTAGAAAAAATACACATACTATATATAGTTGTTTGAGGGGGAATTATAATGATTGAATTTATAAAAAAGAGAGATGGCAGAACGATACCATTCAATGAAAATAAAATAACCAGAGCTATCTTTCTAGCAGCTTCAGATGTTGCTAAAAAAGAAGGAAAAGCTCCGGATTTTAAAATGGCAGAAGATTTAACACAGGAGGTTATAGCTTTACTAGAAAGAAGATTCGGTGAAGAAGTGCCTAGTGTTGAAGATGTACAGGATGCTGTTGTAAAAGTACTTATAGAAACAGGACATGCTAAGACTAGCGAAGAATATATACTTTATAGAGCGGAAAGAACTAGAGTTAGAAATTCTAAGACTAGACTAATGAAGGCGATAGAAAAGATAACGTTCTCTGATGCGGGTGATGCAGATATAAAAAGAGAAAATGCCAATATAGATGGGAATACAGCAATGGGAACAATGCTACAGTATGGTAGTGCTGTTTCAAAGGAATTCTGCAAAACAAATGTGTTAAAGCCAGAACATGCAATGGCTCATGATTCAGGTGATATACATATACATGATATGGACTTTTTAAATATGGGAACACTTACTTGTTGCCAGATAGACGTTGAAAAATTATTTGAAGGTGGATTTTCAACAGGTCATGGGTTCTTAAGAGAGCCAAACGATATAATGAGCTATGGAGCATTAGCAGCAATTGCTATACAGAGCAACCAGAACGATCAGCATGGTGGACAGAGTATACCATTCTTTGATTATGGTTTAGCTGAAGGTGTTCATAAAACATTTAGAAAGTTATACATATCAAACCTAACTAAAGGATTAGTTCTTTTAGATGAATTAGATGATGAGTCAACAAACGAAATTGTAAAAGAGATAGTTTACAATGTAGAAAAAGAAACTAATATAAAAGCAAGTCTAGATATAAATAAAAGTGAAGAATTTACATCTAGGGTGATAGAAAAAATAGCAGCTAAATTCTCTATTACTGTAGTAGAAGCTACTAAAATAGAAAAATTTGCATATAAGGAAGCGTATAAAGAAACTGATAGAAAAACTTATCAGTCAATGGAAGCATTTATACACAACCTAAATACAATGCATTCTAGAGCTGGTGCACAGGTACCATTCTCTAGTATAAACTTTGGTACAGATACTTCTTCAGAAGGTAGAATGGTAAGTAAGAACCTTCTTCTTTCTCAGGAAAAAGGTCTTGGAAATGGAGAAACTCCAATATTCCCAATACTTATATTTAAAGTTAAGGAAGGGATAAATTTAAATCCAGGAGATCCTAACTACGATTTATTTAAATTATCTTGCAGGGTATCTGCCAAGAGATTATTCCCTAACTTTAGTTTCTTAGATGCACCATTTAATGCTAAATATTATGTTCCAGGAAACCCTGAAACAGAAGCTACTTATATGGGATGCAGAACTAGAGTTATAGGAAATGTTTGTGGTCCAGAAACAGTCAGTGGTAGAGGGAATCTATCATTTACAACTATAAATTTACCAAGATTAGGTATAATACATGGATGTGTAGATGGTTCAAATCCTGATATAGATGGATTCTTTAAAGACCTTGATGAAAAGATAGATTTAGTTATAGATCAGTTATTAGAAAGAATGGAAATACAAGGTAAGAAGAAAATGAAAAACTTCCCATTCCTTATGGGACAGGGAGTTTGGATGGGTTCTGATGAGCTTGGTCCAGAGGATGAGTTAGAAGAGGTTATTAAACAGGGTACTTTAACAGTTGGATTTATAGGTTTAGCTGAATGTTTAATAGCACTTATAGGTAAGCATCATGGAGAAAGTGAAGATGCCCAGAAGCTTGGTTTAGCTATTATTTCTCATATGAAAGATAGAATGGACGAGGCTACAGAAAAATACGGACTTAATTTCTCTTTAATAGGCACTCCTGCAGAAGGTTTATCTGGTAGATTTACTGAGATAGATAAGAAAAAATATGGAGAAATAAAAGGTGTTACGGATAAAGAATATTATACAAATTCATTCCATGTGCCAGTTTATTATAAGATAAGTGCATTTGAAAAGATAAATATAGAAGCTCCTTATCATGAATATACAAATGGTGGACATATTACTTATGTTGAGTTAGACGGGGATCCAACTAATAATTTAGAAGCATTTGAGTCAGTTGTTAGAGCAATGAAGGATGCTGGAATAGGATACGGAAGTATAAACCATCCTGTTGATAGAGACCCAGTTTGTGGATATTCTGGAATAATCAATGGAGATATATGCCCAGCATGTGGACGTAATGAAAAGGATAGCGATATAAAATTTGAAAGAATTAGAAGAATAACTGGATATCTTGTTGGTACTGTTGATAGATTCAACAATGCCAAGAGAGCAGAGGTTAGAGATAGAGTTAAACACATGTAATTTTTTATATGTTTAGGGATTAAAAAAGGAAGTGTAAATTTATGGATATAAGGATAGCTTCAGATGTTACTTTTGATAGTATAGTCGATGGTCCTGGTTTGAGAGCGGTGGTGTGGACACAAGGATGTAAGCATAATTGTATAGGATGCCATAACCCTCAGACTCACAGTATAATGGGTGGAAAAGTTGTAGATACAAAAGAGATTATAGATAAAATTAAATCTAAAAAGCTTCAGAGTGGGGTGACTCTGTCTGGAGGGGAGCCATTTTTACAGCCAGAAGCAGTTGGAGAAATTGCAGTTGCTGTTAAAGAAATGGGTATGAATGTATGGTCTTTTACTGGATTTACATTTGAGCAGCTTATAGATAAAAAGAATAAGAATTATTTTAGTAATTTAAGACTTCTTAATAATATAGATGTTCTTGTAGATGGTAAATTTGAAATAGATAAAAAAGATATTTCTTTAAAATTTAGAGGATCATCTAATCAAAGAATAATAGATGTTCAGAAAAGTTTAAAATGTGGAAAGGTTGTTATACGGGAAGAGTATACAGAAAATTACGTAGACACATTTTTACCAATGGCAAAATAAATTTAAAATATTTGAGTGTAGTAGATATTACTGCACTCTTTTTTTTATAAGTGTTGTAAATGCTCATAAATTGAAGTGGATTTTTAATTATAAAAGTAGAATAAATAAGGGTTTAAAGAGATGTTAAAAAGTATAAAAATTATCTGAGAGATAAAAAAAATAAAAAAAGTTTTAAAAAAGTGTTGACGATGAAAATAAAAGATGATAATATAATACTTGTCCTTGAGAGAGGGCAGTGAAACAAAACAGAA
>URRU01000026.1 GCA_900550335.1 uncultured Clostridium sp.
ACGTCTTTCTGCATTTACATAGAATTCTTTCTTATATAGCTTATTTATCAAATTTTTAGTTTTTCTATCGCTAAAATTGTTTTTTATTATATCTAGTACCAACTTTCGCCATACCTTTTTCATATATGTATATGGTATGAAATCTAATTTTTTGAACCACTTATTATTTCTATCTATTCCACCTTCGGTGTATAAGGCGTGTATATGAGGATTCCATTTTAAATCTCCACCAAAGGTGTGTACTACAGCAATTACCCCTAATTCATAATTTCCCTTTGTTTTATTTTTATGAAAACTATCTAATACCTCATATGTAGCATCTTGTAAATCTTTTAAAAGCTCTCGCTTTCTGTAGAAATAAACTCTTAACTCCTCCGGAATTGTGAAAACTGCATGTCTATGAGAAACATCAAGCATATTTTCTACCTGTTTTTCTGCCCATTCCATAGAATATTTTCTTCCACACTTTGTACAAAACTTACTTTTACAAGTGAACCCTTGGATATACTCTTCTCCACAGTCTATACATTTGTGTTTTATATATCCGTTCTCTATATTTCCACAATTTAAAGCCTTTATTACAGTATTTTCTATCTGATCTCTCATTTCTCTTCTAACTTTATTCCAATATTTTAGTTTGAATTCTTCAAAGTGATTTTTTAATATTTTCTTAATGATTTTTTCATCTTTTTGCTTTTTCAATACATTCATATTACTATTGTACATAAGTTTTCCACAATTTTAAATTATTATAATTTCCTTAGGAATAAAAAAAAGTGTATTTTCATACACTCTAATTTATTTCTTTATTTTTCATTTTTGTCTTTTATTCTAAATAATCTCTTTAACCCACGCCCAATTACCTGGAAGAAAGTTAAGGATTTTAGTAATTTGTCTGATTCTATATATTTATTTACAGCTCTTAAAGTAGCTTTATTATCTCTTGTAGAAAAGCTGTATGTTCCATTTTCTTTTGTAACTATTGCAAAACGAGATATCCATTTTCCACGAAAACTTACAGAACCTAATACATGATCTACCTCTGTCCAAGGAATCTGAATATAATCATTTACATTTTTTTCATTATAGAATTCAAACGCTTTATCACCAATCATTACATTTCCGTAGCTAGTTAAACCTAAGAATGATGTCGCAGGTACTGTATAGTCTACCTTTGTATTCATTGATTGAGCCATAAAACACCCTCCTAAAAAATCTTATATTTAAAGAAAAAGCTCAGATAACTGAGCTTTTCCTTTGTAATATATTTGAAAATATTTAATTACATTATACCTAATAAGTGAGCACCTATACCAACTATGAATAATGCTATGATTATTACTATTGGAGATACATTTTTCTTTAATAACTTACAGCATAATAATGTTAATAATAAAGCTGCAAGTCCAGGTATTAACTGGTCTAAGTTACCCTGTAATGTAGTAGTTTTAACTACATCTAGAGCATTTCCACCTAATGAGTTATACATTGTAAGTGCCTGTTTTATACCTTCTGTTCCAGCTGGTAAGCTAGCCCAATCTATGTAAGCACCTTCAGACTGTGTAACCTGAGAAACTATTGGAGTAAATGAAATACTTACCCAACGCTGAACTAGAGAACCTATTATGAACATACCAAGTATTGAAGCTCCCTGAGTTATTTTTCCTAATAATCCACCAGATAAATCCTGTGCTATTGAGTTACCAACTTTGTATCCGAATTCCTGAGTGTACCATAAGAAAGCCATACGGATTATGTTCCATGCTAAGAAGAATATTAGTGGACCAACTATGTTTCCACCTAATGCTAATGAAGCACCTAATGCTCCAAGTATTGGTCTTAGAGTGAACCAGAATACTGGGTCACCAACCCCTGCTAGAGGTCCCATCATACCAACTTTAACACCCTGTATTGCCTGGTCGTTAACTTCAGCACCATTAGCTCTTTCTTCTTCAAGTGCTAATGTAACCCCTATAACTGGAGCTGATACGTAAGGATGTGTATTGTAGAATTCCATGTGTCTTTTTAAAGCAGCAATCTGGTCTTCTTTATTTGTATATAATTTTTTGATAGCTGGTATCATTGAATAACACCATCCACCATTCTGCATACGTTCATAGTTCCAAGAACCCTGAAGGAACTGATGACGCCAAGCAACAGACATACGATCTTTTTTAGTTAATGATTTTCTTTCTGCCATTTTTCTTTTCCTCCTTCAAGATTAATATTCATTTAATATATCGCCAAGTGGATCTCCAGAACCACCGTTTCCATTACCACCGTTTCCAGCACTTTCTTTTAGTCCTAAGTATAATAGAGCTAAAGATACACCTATTACACCAAGAGCTATAAGTGTTAACTGGTTTATAGCAGCTAGAACAAATCCTAGAGCGAAGAATGGCCATGTTTCTTTTGTTGACATCATGTTTATAACCATTGCATACCCAACAGCGGCAACCATTCCACCACCGATTGTCATACCTGTTGCTAACCATTCAGGCATTGAGTTTAATGCACCTGTTACAACTGATGCTGGTACGAAACATAAAGCTGCAGCTGGTATAGCTATTCTTACACCCTGAAGTAATATAGCTATTATGTGCCACATTTCCATTTTTCTCATGTTTGCTTCTTCAGCAGCAGCATCCATGAAATGAACTATTGGTATAGATAATGTACGAACTATCATAGTTAAGAATAAACCTGCTACTGATAGTGGTATAGCAACTGCTATAGAAGTAGATATTGCAGTCTGAACATTAGTAGTTCCACCATTTAAACCTAATACCATTATTATTGCAGAAGCAACTGATGCTAAAGCAGCATCTGGTGCAACTGCTGCACCAACGTTTGCCCATCCAAGAGCTATCATCTGTAATGAACCACCAAGGATAACACCCTCAGTTAAATGTCCACTTACTAATCCTATTAATGTACATGCCACTAGAGGCTGATGGAACTGGAATTCATCTAGAACCCCTTCCATACCTGCTAGCAAGGCAACAACAATTATTAAAAGTACTGTTATCATTGACATAACTTTATATCCTCCTCGCCTTTATGCTTTTGCTAATTCAGCTTTTGCTTTTTTAAGAAGATCATCGATATTTTCTCCAGATTCACTTGGAACCTTACGAACATCAAATTTTATTCCCATATCTTTTAATTCTTCTATTGTTTCTATGTCTTTTGCGTCCATTGCTATTGCTTTATTTGCAACAACTTTACCTACAGAGTGAGCCATAGAACCTAAGTTTAGTTCTTTAATTTCAACTCCACCTTTTATTGCTCTTAAAGCATCCTGTGGTGTTTCGAATAATAACATTGCTTCAGTGTTTCCAAAACGAGTATCTTTCTGAACTTTTATCATTTTGTCGATTGGAACAACGTTTGCTTTAACCCCAGGAGGAGCCGCCTGTTCTATCATTTTTTTACGTAAATCGTCATGAGCAACAGAATCTGAAACTACGATTATACGATTTGGTTTTGTTGTTTTTGTCCAAGTTGTAGCAACCTGTCCATGTAATAAACGTGTGTCTATACGTGCTAACACGTATTTTATTTTTCCGTCTCCTATTACTGTTCCTTCTGGTATTGCACCACCAGCAGTTACCTGAGCTGGAGCAGCTTCTTCTTTTTTAGGTTCTAAAGATTCAGGACAAACTTTTATTCCTTCTCTTCCAGCACCTACTATATAAGCTGCTATTTCGTGAGCAGTTTCCATAGATAGACGTGCACCGTATGCTTCTACAAGCATTGGTAAGTTAAGACCAGTAACTATAGCCCATTTTTCGTGTCCTTCAACAAGTCCTGTAGCCTGATTGAATGGTGTTCCACTCCATAAGTCTACTAAGAATAATACTTCTTCAGGATTTTCGAATGTAGCAATAGCTTCTTCCATCTTAGCTTTTAAATCGTTTGGTCCTTCACTTGGCTGTAAAGTAACAGCTTTGACATCCTGCTGTTCACCGAATATCATTGATACTGACTGTAGTATCCCGTTAGCGAAGTCACCATGACTAGCAAGAACAATTCCTACCATATCTCTTTTCCTCCATCCATTAATTTTTATATTTCCGAGTTTTATTGATAGAGAAGACAAATTATTATCATAAAATTGCATTTTAAACCAACCTCTTAAAGTTAAAAATATCACAATTCGATTAATATAATAGCTTTCACTACTTAAAGTAGTACATTGTATTCTCTTACCGAAACTCTTTAAATACATTATACATTATATAGAACATTAAAAAATTTTTCAACAATTATTTGACAAACTAAATTTGTTATGAAAATAGGATAACCTTTATCCACTTTAATTTCAAATAAAAAAAAGCTATGTATACTTTTTATTTACAAAGTTTACATAGCTTTACTTTATATTTTTATTTATTATTTTTATTACTAAATTATTTTTTCATTTTATTTATCAAAATTAACTAATGAATAGATTTTTTCAATACATTATTCAACTGTAACTGATTTAGCTAGGTTTCTTGGTTTATCTACATCAAGACCTTTCATTGTAGATACATAATAAGCTAATAACTGCATTGGAACAACTGCAACTATCGGAACCAACATGTCATCACAGTTTGGTATATATATTACCTCATCAGAAACTTTTTCTACACTTTTATTATGTTCCTGAGCTATTGATGCAACAAAGGCACCTCTTGCTTTTACTTCCTGCATATTTGATACCATTTTTTCAAATAATTTTTCCTGTGTTGCTACAGATATTACTGGAGTACCTTCTTCTATAAGGGCTATTGTTCCGTGTTTTAATTCTCCAGCAGCAAATGCTTCTGAATGTATATACGAAACTTCTTTTAATTTTAGAGAACCTTCCATAGCTAGTGAGTAGTCAACTCCTCTACCAAGGAAAAATACATGTTCTTTTGAAACTATTTTTTCTGCAATTTCTTTTATTTTATCTTGGTTGTCTATCACATTTTGAATTTTTTCAGGAAGCTTTTTCATTTTTTCTATAGTTTCTAGATATTCTTCTTTAGTTATTGTTCCTTTTTCAAGAGCAAAGTTTAGAGCTATCATATATAAAGAAGTTATCTGAGTAGTGTACGCTTTTGTTGATGCAACTGCTATTTCAGGACCAGCCCAAGTATAGAATACTTCATCTGCTTCTCTTGATATTGATGAACCTACTACATTTGTTACCGCAAGTATTTTAGCACCTTTAGCTTTTGAATCTCTTAACACCGCTAGAGTATCCGCAGTTTCTCCAGACTGACTCACTAGTATTACTAAAGAATGTTCATCTACAAAATTGTCGCTATATCTAAATTCTGAAGCTATATCTGTTATTACCGGCACTTTTAAGTATTTTTCAAGTGCATTTTTTCCAAGTAATCCAGCATGGTATGCAGTACCACAAGCAACTATATATATTCTATTTATATTGTCTAAGTCCTCTTTAGTTAAATGGATTCCATCTAATACTATGTTTCCATTTTCGTCTATTCTTCTTTCAAGTGTATTTTTAACACCTTCTGGCTGTTCATTTATTTCTTTAAGCATGAAACAATCATATCCACCTTTTGAAGCAGCTTCTATATCCCATTTCACATCGTATATTTCTTTTTCGACAGGATTTCTTTCTGCGTCGTATATTTTAAGTTCATCGCCTTTTATATGAACAACTTCTCCATTTTCAAGGAAGTATACTTTTCTAGTGTATTTTAAAAGTGCTGGTATATCTGAAGCTATAAAGTTTTCTCCTTCTCCAACACCTGCTATAAGAGGACTGTCTTTTCTAACAGCTACTAATTCATCTTCATTATCTTTGCATATAACTCCTAATGCATAAGCACCTCTTAATCTAGCTACTGTTTTGTAAACAGCATCAAGAAGATTTCCTTCGTAGTATTTATCTACTAGATGTGCTATTACTTCTGTATCAGTTTCTGATTTGAATTCCACTCCATCTTCTTTTAATTCTTCCTTTAATTCCATATAGTTTTCTATTATCCCATTGTGGACAACTGCTATTGTTTTGTCCATATTGAAATGAGGATGAGAGTTTACATCTGATGGTTCTCCATGAGTTGCCCATCTTGTATGGCCTATTCCTAGATGTCCCTTCATTTCATTTTTTTCAATGTCTTCTGCAAGTACAGCAAGTCTACCCTTGAATTTTCTGATTTCTAATTCACCATCGTTGCATACAGCAACCCCAGCTGAATCATAACCTCTGTACTCTAATTTTGATAGTCCATCGACTATCACCTCTGATGCATTTTTAGTACCTAAGTACCCAACTATTCCACACATATTTCTGTGCCTCCTAAAAATTATTTATATATTTTTAGAAGTAGTGATAAAAAAATTATTTACTCAAATTTCCCTTTGTCCAAAGAATCACTTCTAAGTTTTGAAGAAATTTTACGATGGTAAATACACCGCAGAGCACCCGCCGAATATTCGATTAACTCTGACCTCGTCAACTTGAAATTATATTCAATTTACAAGTTCTGGCGCTAAAAACAGAAGCGGAAACAAATAGTTTCCGCATCCGTAATTTTACAACTAAGCAAGTTTTTCTTTTATAAGTTCTGCAAGATTAGTTGCTAATTCCTTTATCTGTTCTACTTCTTTACCCTCTAACATTACCCTTACAAGAGGTTCTGTTCCTGATGGTCTTATAAGAACTCTTCCTTCTCCATCAAGAAGCTTTTCTATTCTTTCTATTTCAGCTTTAACCTCTGGGAATTCCATATATCTATTTTTGTTTTCATTTTTAACCTTAGCATTTATAAGTACCTGAGGATACTGTTCCATAACAGATGCTAATTCAGAAAGAGTTTTTCCTTCTTCTGCTATTATTCCTGATAATACAAGTGAACTTAATGTACCATCTCCAGTTGTATTATTGTCTAAGAATATTAAGTGTCCAGACTGTTCTCCACCAAGAACATATCCTTCTTTTAGCATTTCTTCCATTACGTATCTATCCCCTACTTTTGTTATAGCAAGGTCTATATCATTTTCTTTTGCTGCTATTTTTAGACCTATGTTAGTCATTACAGTAACAACAAGAGTATTTTTAGCAAGTTTACCTTTTTTCTTTAAGTTTATAGCGCTTAGTATCATTATTCTATCGCCATCAACTATATTACCTTTTTCATCTACAGCTATTAATCTATCTGCATCTCCATCATATGCAAGACCGTAGTCTGCACCTTCTTCAACCACAACTTTCTGTAAATTTTCTGGATGAGTTGATCCACATTTATCGTTTATGTTTGTTCCGTCTGGTTCAGCAGCTATAGCTATTACTTCAGCCCCTAATCTTCTATATGCTTCTGGAGCTACTTTTGAAGCTGCACCATTTGCACAATCTAGAACTATTTTTTTACCAGTTAGGTCAACTCCCGCAGATTCTATTAGGAAGTCTATATATTCATTCTGAGCTTCGTGTTTGTGTATTCTTTTTCCAACTTCTGTTCCTGTTGGATTTGCATCTACTGCATCTATATCATCTATGTATTTTTCTATTTCTAATTCTATATTGTCGTCTAATTTGAATCCATCTTTATTGAAGAATTTTATTCCGTTAAACTCAACTGGATTGTGTGAAGCAGATATTACAACACCACAGTCAGCGTTATATCTTCTTGTTAGATATGCAACTGCAGGTGTAGGTATAACACCAACTGTTATTACATCACATCCAACTGACATAAGACCTGATATTAAAGCAGCTTCTAACATATCTCCTGATATTCTAGTATCTTTACCAACTACAACCTTTACTCTATGGTCTCCTTTTGCAAGGACGTATCCACCTGCTCTACCTAATTTGTATGCAAGATTACAATCAAGTTCTGTGTTTGCTACTCCTCTTACTCCATCTGTTCCAAAATATTTTCTCATACTTTTCTCCCTTTCTCGGTATAAAATTAAATCCCTATTAAGTTTAATTAACCCATTATTTTATAGTCTCTTAAATCTTACTAATTAATGTGTTCCTTACTTATTTTGATATTTATTTTATTTTTTTAAACATTCTTTTTACTTAATTAAATATTTATAATTTAAATCTACATCTATTAATATTTCTATTTATAAACGTTATCTTTTTACATAAGACTATTTTATTACTTATCTATAAAAAACTCAATAGAAATATTTTTAATTCATTTTTAATTCAATTAAAAAAGAAAGCCGTTGAATAATCAACGGCTTTCAAATCTATGATAATTTATTTTTACCTAAACAAAATTTATTATTTTGTAGCTTCTATACCTTTTTCTAATGCTGATCTATTTAATGGTATGAATTTAGCTTTTCTTTCTCCGAAAACTTTTTTGAATGCTTCTAATACAGAATCAACTTCAACAGTTCCTGATACTCCAAGGTAAGCACCTAGCATTATCATATTAGCAACTTTAGGGTTTCCTAATTCAGCTGCTATATCATTTGCTGGTACATAGTAAACATCTACGTCATCTCTTTCAACTTTTTCTTTTATTAAAGAAGAGTTTACTAATATTTTTCCTCCAGGTATAACATCGTTCTGGAATTTGTGGAATGCTGGTAAGTTCATTAATATAGCTGCTGTAGCATCATCAGTTATTAATGGAGAACCAACTTCTTGATCAGATACTGTTACCGCACAGTTAGCAGTACCTCCACGCATTTCTGGTCCATAAGATGGTAACCAAGAAACTTCTTTATTTTCTAGCATTCCTGCATAAGTTAGTAACTGTCCCATAGACATAACACCCTGGCCTCCGAAGCCTGCACATATTACTCTAGCTGTAGACATTTACTTCACCTCCTGTTCATCAAGATCTATATCTTTAAAGTTTCCTAAAGGATAGTATGGTATCATGTTATCTCTTAACCACTGTAATGCATCTGGTGCAGTTTTACCCCAGTTTGTTGGGCAAGTAGATAATACTTCAACTATAGAGAATCCTTTTCCAGCTAACTGAACCTGGAAAGCTTTCTTTATAGCTTTTTTAGCTGCTCTTACGTGTGCAGGAGTATCAACAGTTACTCTTTCTACGAATACAGCACCTTCTATTGTAGCTAACATTTCAGATATTCTTAAAGAGAATCCATTTATTTCTGGATTTCTACCATCCTGGCAAGTTGTAGCTTTCTGTCCAACTAATGTTGTAGGAGCCATCTGTCCACCAGTCATACCATATATAGCATTATTTACGAATATAGTAGTTATTTTTTCTCCTCTGTTTGCAGCATGTACTATTTCTGCAGCACCTATAGATGCTAAGTCACCATCTCCCTGATAAGTGAATACTACTTTGTCAGGCTGGCATCTTTTTATTCCTGTTGCACAAGCTGGAGCTCTACCGTGAGCAGCTTCCTGTGTATCACAGTTGAAGTAGTTATATGCTAAAACTGAACATCCAACTGGAACAACACCTATAGTGTCACCTAAAACACCTAATTCTTCTAAAACTTCAGCTACTAATCTGTGGATTATACCATGAGTACATCCTGGACAGTAGTGAGTCTGGACTTCCTGAAGCCCTTTAGTTCTTTCAAATACAACAGCCATTATTTAGCACCTCCTGAAAGTATTTCTTTTGCAAGTCTTGTTAAATCTTTTGGTAGTGGAACCATACCACCTGGTCTACCATGGAAGTGAACTGGTAATTTACATTCACATGCAAGTTTAACGTCTTCTATCATCTGTCCCATAGACATTTCTACAACGAATAAATCTTTAGCATTAGGTATTTTTGTAAATGCTTCATTTGGGAATGGCCATAAAACTTTAGGTCTTATTAAACCAACTTTTAATCCTTCTGCTCTTAAATCATCAACTGCATTTTTAACAACTCTTGAAGTAGTTCCGTAAGCAACGAATACTAATTCAGCATCTTCTGTATGATACATTTCATACTGAACTTCATTAGCTTCCATAGCTTTGAATTTTTCATTTAAATGCCAGCAGTGTTCTTCTAGAACTTCTGGTGATAAGTATAAAGAGTTTATAACATTTGGTTTTCTCTGTCCTTTAGTACCAGTTGTAGCCCAGTCTTTTGGAGGTAATTCTCTTTTTCTTTCTGGAGCTTTAAATTCTACTGGTTCCATCATCTGTCCTATCATACCATCAGCCATAACCATTACTGGTGTTCTGTAGTAATCTGCAACATCAAATGCTTCCTGTATCATATCAACTGCTTCCTGAACTGTAGCTGGAGCGAATACTGGAGTTCTGTAGTCTCCGTTTCCTCCTCCTCTAGTTGACATATAGTAGTCTGCCTGAGATGGCTGTATACTTCCTAGTCCCGGGCCACCTCTCATTACGTTTAGTATAACGCATGGTACTTCAGCACCAACTGCATATGTTATACCTTCCTGTTTAAGTGCAACACCTGGTGAAGATGAAGAAGTCATAACTCTAACTCCTGATCCTCCTGCACCGTAAACCATATTTATAGCAGCAACTTCAGATTCAGACTGAACGAATGCTCCACCTATTTTTGGTAATTCTCTTGATAAATATTCTGGTAATTCACTCTGTGGAGTTATTGGGTAACCGAAGAAATATTTACATCCAGCTTCTATAGCTGCTCTACCAAACGCTTCGTTACCTTTCATAAGTATCTTAGCCATTAAAATTCCCCCCTATGATTATTTATTAAATAATTAGTCTCTTTCTACAGTTATAACTACGTCTGGGCACATCATTGCACAGCTAGCACAACCTATACATTTTTCCATTTCTATTACTCTAGCAGGGTTATATCCCTTTTCATTTGTTGTTTCAGTGTCTAGTGATATTATTTTCATTGGACATACTTCTACACACAATCCACAACCTTTACAGTACTTTTGATCAAAAGATACTCTTCCTTTAGCCATTTGCTTAAGCCTCCTTAAACTATCATTTTATTTGAAACCAGACTACATCATCCAGTCGTCTCTCATATATAGATCTATTGGAAGTATTTCTCCTTCCAATCCTTCTGGAAGCTGGCTTGCAACTTCTCTTAAACAAGCTACATATTTAATAGGTATGTTTCTCGCCTTAGAAACTTCTCTTGAAACTTCCTGTCCTTTTAATACATCTTCAACTGTAGTAGCTTTCAGCATATGAGTATTGTTTATAAGTCCAGTTACTTTCAACTGAGATGATGCTTCTATTTCGTCTATATACTCCATAACTTCTTCAGCAGTCTGAGTTCTTTCTCTGTTAGCATTGACAACGAAGAATAAATCATATTCGTCGTCAGGGATTGAGCCACGGAATCTTGCTATTACCCTAGCTCCTACTTTATCTCCACCTAAATCGATAACATACTGATAAGATTTATCGTTCATTGGAGCTGTAACTTCAGCAGATACAGCTGGTAAATCTAAACTTGGTGCATCTACTGAACTATCTATAGGGTGTATACCCATAGCTTTCATTTCTTCTTTTCTTTCTCTTGATCTGAAGTAAACATTTACTACATCAAGATCTGCAAGTGCTACTTTATCTTCTGTTTCTTTTCTTAGCTGTACGACATAGTTAACGGCAACTTCACTTTTACCACTACCATAGTGGCCAGTTATTATTCTTATTCTTTTATCTTTATTTACCATATACTAAAGCCTCTTCTTCTCCATTAAGAACTCTTAGTCCACCCTGAGCTAAAGCTATCATTTCGTCTTCTCCTGGATAAACTTTAACTTCTGCTATGAAGCCAACTCTTTCAGATATTTCTTTAGTGAATGATTTTGAATAAGCTATACCACCTGTTAATAATACAGCATCTACGTTACCTTTTAATACAGCTGCACATGCACCTATTTCTTTAGCTACCTGATATGCCATTGCGTCATATACAAGTTTAGCTTTTTCATTTCCTGCTTCTATCATTTCTTCAACTTCTCTTGCATCGTTAGTGTTTAGATAAGAAACAAGTCCTGCACTACCTTTTATTTTTTTCTTCATATCATCTAATGTATATTCTCCACTGAAGCACATTTTTATTAAGCTTCCTACTGGTAGTCCACCAGATCTTTCTGGAGAGAATGGTCCTTCACCATCTAACGCATTAGCAACATCTATAACTCTACCTTTTTCATGAGCTCCTACAGATATTCCTCCACCCATATGAGCTACTATTAGGTTAACATCTTCGTATGATTTTCCAACTTCTTTAGCATATCTTCTTGCTATTGCTTTCTGATTTAAAGCGTGGAATATACTTGTTCTTTCTATATCAGCCATTCCTGATATTCTAGCTACATCCTGTAATTCATCAACAACAACAGGGTCTACTATGAAAGAAGGTACTCCTACTTCATCACCTATCTGTTTAGCTATTATTCCACCAAGGTTAGAAGCGTGTTCTCCTGAAACACCAACTCTTAAGTCTTCTACCATGTCAGCATTAACTGCATAAGTTCCACCTTTTATAGGTTTTAAAAGACCACCTCTACCAACAACAGCGTCTAATTCAGATGTTTTCACTCCACCTTCAGCTAAAGCGTCTTCTATAACACCTTTACGGAATTCGAACTGATCTGCTATTTTGTCGTATTTCCCTATTTCTTCTGAAGAGTGTCTAAGTGTTTTTTCAAATACTAGTGATTCATCATCGAAAACAGCTATTTTTGTAGATGTTGAACCTGGGTTAATAGTTAATATTCTATTTACTTTACTCATGTAGTTTTTACCTCCTGTAAAATTTAAAAACCTATTGTCTAATAAATTAATTAAAAAATATCAAATTCAAGCTAATTTGTAGCTTTTATATAATCTAAAATATTTTTTATTTTAGAGTTAATCAAATTTAAATTATTTTGCAGTTTTAGCTGCCATAAGAACTCCAAGTGCTATAGAGTTTAATTTAGTTTCTTCTGTATCTGCTCTTGAAGTAAGTATTACTGGTGCTTTTGCTCCAACTATTACACCTGCATTTTTAGCCTGTGCAAAGAATACCATTGATTTGTAAAGAACATTACCAGCTTCTATATCTGGAACTAATAGTATATCAGCTTTTCCTGCACCTGGATGATTAACACCTTTGTGTGCTGCTGCTTCTTCTGAAACTGCATTATCTAGTGCAAATGGTCCACCTACTACACAACCAGTTATTTCACCTTTTTCACACATTTCCTGAAGTTCTGCTGCTTCAACTGTATCTTTCATTTTTGGATTTACTTTTTCTTTTGCACATAAGCATGCAACATTTGGTACTTCTATATCTAATGCATGTGCAACATCAACAGCATTTTCTATTATCTGTTTTTTAGCTGCAACATCTGGAGCTAAGTTCATAGCTGCATCAGTGATGAAGAATAATCTATCGAATCCATTAACATCAAATACTGCAACATGGCTTAATACTTTTCCAGTTCTTAAACCTATTTCTTTATCTAATACGGCTTTAAGAACTATTGATGTATCAACTATTCCTTTCATTACCATATCAGCTTTTCCTGATGAAACAAGTTCAACAGCTTTTCTTGATGCTTCTACTAAATCTTCTATATTTATTAATTCATAATTAGCTAAATCTATTCCTAATTCTTTTGCTATAACTTCTGTTTTAGCAACATCCCCAACTAATATAGCATTTGCTATGCCTTCTTTTCTTGCCATTTCAACTGCAAGTAAAACTTCTTTATCCTGGCAGCAAGCAACTGATATTGTTTTAGGTCCTCTTTCTTTTGCAAATTTTATAACTTCTTCAAAGTTTCTCATAAACTCCACCTCGTAGTAGTATTTTTTATTTGTATATCATAATTATATTATACTCTATTAATAAAATAAAATAAATCGTTTTCCAGTTATGTGTAATTTTATTTCTTAACAGAATATGTCTTCCAAA
>URRU01000027.1 GCA_900550335.1 uncultured Clostridium sp.
AAGGTACTGTCACAAGAACACCTTTTAAAGGTGTTCTGTGGCAGTATTTTTTTATTGTATTTTTTATAATATAAATTATAGCATCTCTTTTTAAATATAATTTAATCCACAATAGGTATTGAAATAACATTAAATTTAAACTAAGCTAGATTATATGATTAGTAAAAAGTGTATAAATATGTAGTTAAAAAGTACTGAAATAATAGAAAAAATTAAATATCCAAGTAAAAATAGTGGATAAGTGGATAAAATTTTTATGTTTTTAAAAATATAAACAAGAAAGGCTGTGGATAGAATTGAATAGAGAAAAATCTAAGGTCATATCTTTTGATATGGGAAATCGTGTAAAAGATAAAGAGCTAGAAATAGTTAAAAGTAAGGAAGATGAAATACTAAATAAAGAGATTTTAGATATATATGACAAAGATTTTGAAAAAATAGGAACTGCTACCAGAGGAGAAATTCACGAAAGAGGGTATATACACAAGGTAGTTCACTGTTGGTTTGAAGAGGATACTGAAAATGGAAAATACTGCTATTTCCAGCAAAGAGCGATGTATAAAAGTTACCCGGGTCTTTATGGAGTGATGGTAGGTGGTCATATAGATTCTGGAGAGGATGTATTTGAAGCACTTAAGAGAGAAATCTCAGAAGAGGCTGGGATAGTGGCTAAAGAAGAAAACATTTCATTTATAAATGAGATTTTCGAAAATATAATTGACGGAGATTTTATAGACAATGAAATTTGTGAGGTATATAGATACAAAGTAGATGAAGATACAGTATTTAGTCCTAATAAAGAAGTTGCAAAAGTTGTAAGAATGAATGAAGAAGAGTATAAAAAATGTGTATTTGGAATAACTGAAACCGTTGAAGCAGAAGTTGTAGCAGTATCTAATCAGCAGGGAATGAAGAAGTATGTTGTAGGCGATAAATTCTTTATACATACAGAGGATTTCTGTGAGTATGATCGTCAATATGTAAGAATGGTTACTGGAATGGATGATGACGAGTATTTCATGATGGAGGCACTTAGAGAAGCGAAGAAGGCATACGATAAAGAAGAAACTCCAATTGGTGCGGTAATTGTAAAAGATGGAGAGATAATAGGAAGAGGACATAATTTAACAGAACATTTAAAGGATGCAACTGCACATTCTGAGATACTTGCAATAAAGAATGCGGCTAAGAAATTAAAGGGATGGAGATTATTTGGCTGCAAGATGTATGTAACTATGGAGCCTTGTATAATGTGCTGTGGAGCTATTGTAAATTCGAGAATCAGAGAAGTTGTTATAGGAGCTAAGAGAGTGAAGAATGCCAAGATAGAGAAACAGTCTGATTTTAAGAAGGAGTATTTTGAAGATTCTAAGGTTGAATACAAGTATGGGGTGTTAGAAGAAGAATGTGCTGGGATGCTGGGGAGATTCTTTAAAAGATTGAGATAGAATATATTATAGAAAAAATAAAACAACCCTACAGTTAAATTGACTTATATCTGTAGGGTTGTTTAGTTTATGGTAAATTATCTTCAATTACAACATTAAAGCTATTATAAACTTCTTTAAACATATCATCAATTTTTTCTTTATGAGAATAATAATAATCTAAATTGCAATCCATATGGCAAGTTATTATATTTCTAGGTCTCACTTTACAACGAACTATAGAAATTTCATTATTATTTTTATAAATAATACAAATTTTATCATCTTTTGTATCACTATAAACAACATTTCCATTACTTTTCATTTTATTGAAATAAGATGAAATATTATCTTCGTCTAAATTATGCTTATAACCAAGATTTAAATAAAGATTTCCATCTAAAGACTTAAATTCAACATTTTTACCATTTATAGGAACTCTACCAGCTTTCATAAAATCGGGATAATTTACGCTTCCACAAAGATGATGAACTTTGTTGTATTCTACTGTATTATCAATTGTTTTATTATTAATAATATTTCTTCCTTCAATTGTACAATATTGAGTATCATAGCTTTTTCCTTCAATATAATCACCAAGAAGAATTAATTTAGAAAAAGGTGGAACTTCTAGTAAATCCTCATTTAGTCCACTTTCATCTATTGTAGCAATTTGTAATTTATTACCGTAAGATAAAACACTATCAGAGTTATTTCTAGGATTACTAGCAGCAACATCCTTCTTTTGTTCAACACTACCATCTAAATTAGCTACAAAAGCTTTATAAACATTTGTAACTATACTATCAAACTCATCTAAATATTCTATAGGATAAATCATCATAAAACTAAAAATATCACTTCCCAAAAGAATACTAGACTTATAATATTCAAAATTATTATTAGTTCCAGATACACTAAAACGAATATCCTTATAACTATCATAATTAATATTTTTTAGACTCGACATATCATAATTATAAAGATTTCTAAAATTTGTTCCAGGCTTTTCCTTATATACCTTTAAAGATACTGAATTATCTTGAGTAGCTAAAGAAATATAATTATCACCTTCTTTGGAAATTCCTAAAAAACTAGGATAATTAAAGGTTACATCTTCAAAAGTATAACTATTGTAATCAACATTAGAAAAATCTATATTATCACAAGATTCAACAGAATTAGAGACATCAGATTTTTTAATATCTTTACTTTTGCAAGCTACTAAATTAAAAGATAATACAAAACAAAGAGTTAATACTGCAATTTTTTTAAAATATTTCATAATCTACCTCCTAAAGCCCTCCGTTATGTCTAAATGAAGCTTTTATATTTTCAAAAATATCTAAGAACATTTTCTCATTATTATAATAAAAATCTGGTTCAACAGAAAGTGAAACATAATCCTTTTCGTTTTCATCTATGTAGTGAATTTCCATTGAAACATGAGAACGTGGTTGAGAACCAGCTTCTATTATATAAAGAAAATTATCTGAAAGCTCTTTTTTTATGATATTTGAATATTTATTATCTGAACAATATTTATTAAAGAAAGCGACCGCATTAGGACATTCAGCTGGTTCTAAATTTTCTGTAGAGATAACAGAAAACTCAGCAAAGCCAGCTTCATTTTCATTAGTTCTAAAATTAATTCCGTATTTGGCATCAGGAACCATTAAGAATTGCAGAAAATCAGGATATTTTACAGAGCAACCAGGTATATTAACTGTATTGTATCCAAAATTTCCATCAATATGAGAAGTTCCATATACATTTTTTCCTATAATAGAGCAGTAGTCTATATTATAATTTTTGTTTTTATCATAATCTCCTAAAAACTCCATCTGTTCTTCATCTGAAATAGATAAAATCTTATCTTTCCCATCTAAGCTAGGAAGATTTGATTGACTTTTTTCTTCTTCAATAAATTCATCAGGACCTGCATATTTAACAAAACTATGATAAACTCTAGTAACTATTGGATCAAATTCTTTTTCATATTTTTTAGGATAGACCATCAATAAATTTTGAAGATAGTATCCATCTACACCTTCAAATATAATAGAACATTTGTAGTATACAGTTTTTCCATCATCTCCGGAAATTCTGTATTCATAGTCCTCAAATACATTAAATCCAACATTTTTAGAATTAGCTAAATCTTTGTCGTAAATAGCTTTAAAATCAGAAATCTTTCCTGCATATTCTACACTCATATAGCAAGACTTGTTAGCAGTAAAAAATTCGACTTTGTTATCATCTAAAGAATCAGAAGTATACTCTAAAAAATCTGGTATATCAAAAGTAATACCATTAAAACCACCATAGTCATTATAACTTACATTTGAAAAATCAATAGACTCACAGTCAGGATAATTATCATTAGAAGAACTCTGATTTTGTGAGGAAGATTTCTTTGAACCTTTAGAAATATTTTTTGATGCACAAGCAGAAAGATTAAATGCCAAAAGAGCAGCAAGAGAAATTGAAACAAACTTTTTAAACACAAGAATCACCTCTATTTGTAATAATATTGTAATTTAAGGTTATCATATAAAATATTTAATTTCAAACTAAATTACTATAAACATTGAAGAAGAAAATTTTATATGCTATATTTAAATTAAAATAAAAAGGAGGTAATAGATATGAATAAGAAAAAAGTAATTTCATTTTTATTAGCTGGAATGATGATTATTCCAAGTTTCTCAACGCCAATTCATGCTTTGACAAAAGGTGATAGAGAATATATAAGAGAACTAGCAAAACAAGAGGCTGAAAATGAATATGGTAAAAAATATAAATCAGTTATATTAGTAAATGAAAACTCTCTAACATCCGATGGTTTATGTGCTAGTGGATTAGTTGGAGCAACTGAAGGATTATTTATTCCAATAGATGAAAGTAATTTATCTGCTAAAAATTTAGATAAGTCTCTAAAAAAGAATAATAGAAATTTAAAAAATGTATATATTATAGGTGGAGTAAAGGCAATATCAGATAAATATAAAAATGAACTAGAATCTCTAGGATATGAATGTAAGAGAATAGAAGGAAAGGATAGAATAGAAACTAGTTTTAAAATAGCTGATGAAATAAGTAAAATTAGTGAAGTTAAAGAATATGCTGTTGCAAGAGGCTTCAAAGGAGATGCAGATGCTGTAAGTATAGCATTTCAATCCAAACTAAGAAAAATGCCGATAATTCTTTCAAAAGATGGAAAAACATTAAACTATAATACAAAAGGGAAAAAAGTATATGCTATAGGTGGAACAGCTGTTTTATCAGATTCATTAGTGAATAGTTTAAATGCAAAAAGACTAGCTGGAAAAGATAGATTTAGAACTAATGAAGCTATAATAAAACACTTCAAAGAAACAAATATTTGTCCGGTAGATGGAATTAATGAAAGATTAGGAATAGCTATTATGGCATCTAATTATGGGTATGATCAACCAGTATTAATTACAGAAAATAGTTATAAAGGAATGTTTATAGGAAGACATTTTAGTTCAGCATATTTTCCAGATGATAAGAGAAGTATGACGTTACACAACTTGGCAGTACATGCTAGATATGGAACAGATAAATACTTGGATACTTTACATAAAAAAACTAAAGTTAAAAAATATGATTATATTTTTGGAAGAGAAGAGTATCCTATAACTCCTATGCGGAATAGTAAACGTATAAAAGATTTTGAAAAGAATTACTATCCATTTGGATTATATAAGGTTGTAGATTATAAAGCATATTGGGGAGTAGATGAAAATGACAATAGCCGTAGTTATTACCTTGTAAATAAAGAGAATGGAAAAATATATAAATATGATAAAAAGAAAGATACTTTAAGACAGGTATAATAATATAAAGGGTGTTGTTTTTTACAGCACTCTTTTTTATTAGCTATATAATAATTACATTTTCAAAAAATAATAAAGCCCCAGGAAAAAATGTGTGGAATTCCCGGAGCTTTGAGAAAAGAAATAAAAAAGAGTTGTATAAAATAATACTAGTACATTATAACATATAAAAAAGGGAAATGTAAACAAAATATAGAAATAGTTTACAGACAAATAAAAAACGAGGAAAACATTGAAATTTCAACAATGTATTGTCCTCGTTAAAAAAATTAAAATAATTATAAAAAAAATATATAACGATAAAAATAAAAATAGTTAAAATTAATTCAGAAGCTAAGCTAATCTAAAAGTAAAATTATCTATAAGTCTAGTCTTACCTATAAACACAGCTATAGCAACAAGAACATCTCCTTCAACAGATTCTACAGGCTGAAGAGTTTCACTATCAACTATTTCTATGTAATCTGCTTTAGCTAGAGGTTCTTCTTTTATTTCGCTTTCTATAAGATCTCTTATTTCACTTACACATCTTAAACCACCTTCCATAGCAGCTTTAGCTTTTGTAAGGCTTCTATTAAGTACAAGAGCAGCAACTCTTTCTTCAGCAGAAAGATAAGTATTTCTTGAACTCTTAGCAAGACCATCAGCTTCTCTAACTATTGGGCATCCTACTATTTCAACATCCATGCTTAAATCTCTAACCATTCTTTTTATTATAGCTAACTGCTGAGCATCTTTTTCACCGAAATATGCTCTATCAGGAGTAACTATATTTAAGAACTTAGAAACAACTAAGCAAACTCCACCGAAATGAACTGGTCTTTTAGCTCCACATAAACCTTTTGATAATCCTTCAACATTTACAGTTGTGCATTTATCAGGGAAGTACATTTCTTCTGGTTCTGGATTGAAAACTAAATTAGCTCCAGCATCTGTACAAAGAGCGTAGTCTTTTTCTATATCTCTTGGATAGTCTTCAAAATCTTCATTTGGTCCGAACTGGGTTGGGTTTACGAATACGCTGACAACTACTCTATCATTTTCTGAAACAGCTTTTTCTATTAATGATCTATGTCCTTCGTGAAGGTATCCCATAGTAGGTACATATCCTACAGTAAGTCCTTCTTTTCTCCAAGCTTTAACCTGTTCTCTAACTTCTTTTATTGTATGTACTAACATTTTAATTCTCCAATCTAATTTTTATAAAGTTGTAATTTTATTCCTTATTTTAATTTCAATTAAATAAATTTCTAAATCTAATAATTATATGATTAATAATATATAACTCAATCAATTTAATTTATATCTAATTAATAAAGTTTTTTAAGTTCGTCTTCATCTATTTTAAAAGTATGTTTCTGTTCTGGGAATGAGCAGTTTTCAACTTCTTCTATATATTCACATATAGCATCTCTCATTACCTTACCAGTATTTGCATACTGTTTAACGAATTTTGGAACGAAGTCATCAAACATTCCAAGCATATCCTGATAAACAAGTATCTGTCCGTCACAATCAACACCAGCACCGATTCCTATAGTAGGTATTGAAACAGCTTCAGTTATTAACTTTGCTATAGCAGCAGGAACACCTTCAAGTACTATTGAGAAAGCTCCAGCTTCTTCAAGAAGTTTAGCATCTTCTATTAATTTTCTAGCTGCTTCTTCAGTTTTTCCCTGAACTTTAAATCCACCAAATGCGTTTACAGACTGAGGAGTAAGTCCTAAATGTCCCATAACTGGTATCTGAGCATCTACTATTGCTTTAACTTGTTTAGCTACTGTTGCACCACCTTCAAGTTTAACTGCGTGTGCGCCACCTTCTTTAACGATTCTTCCTGCGTTTCTTACAGCATCTTCTATAGATACATGGTAAGAAAGGAATGGCATATCTCCAACTATTAATGCATTTTTAGCACCTTTTTTTACTGCTCTAGTGTGGTAGATTATATCTTCAACAGTAACTCCAAGAGTATCTTCGTCTCCTTTTATAACCATTCCAAGAGAATCCCCAACTAGTATTCCGTTTATTCCACAGCTATCTATTATTTTAGCCATTGAATAATCGTATGCAGTTAACATACTTAATTTTTTACCTTCTTCTTTTGCTTTTTTGAATGATAATACAGTGTTTTTCATTATTCTTTACCTCCGAGTAAGTTTAAAAGTTTGCGGTATTTTTCTGATGATTCTACAAGCTTTTCGAGAGAATCTTTGTTTTCACCAAATTCCCTTTCAGCTTTAAGTTTTAATAAATTCATAGAAAGATTTTTATATATTTCTATATCGCTATCCTTTAATACAGATAGATGTTTTTCTACAGGAGATACATCACCTCTAGAAACAGGTCCTGTTAAAGAAAGTCTATATCCTTTTTCTTTTATATTTTGTATATTTCCTGTAATAAGAGGATATAGTGCTTCAAAGGCTTCATCTTCAGAAAGTCCTAAATCTGTTAAATATCCAGTGCCTATATTAAACAGGGATAAAGCTAGATTAGAAACTACTACACTAGCTAAATGGTATTTAGCAGATGAATCTGAGCCTCTAGTGAAGTATTTATTGCCTAAAGAATCCATAAGTTTTATAACATCAGAGTCTTTAGATACATTTTTACCTTCTACTGAGAAATACACGCTATTTAGTTGTTCTAAGTTTGTGAATTTATTAGAAAATGCAAACATTGGATGTATAGAATAGATTGATGCACCTGAATTTTCTGCACTAGAAAGAACATCTGATGGAATAGAGCCACTTGTATGGCAAACTGATTTTCCAGTCAGATTGTATTTTGAAATTTGATTGCTTATTTCTGAAATTATGTCGTCGGGAGTGGTAATTATTATAATATTACTTTCATTGATTAAACATTCTAAGTCCGAAAAAGATTTTGAGTCTGTTAGACTAGCAGCTTCTTCTAATGATTCTGGATTACTACCGTAAAAACCAGAGATAATTATATTTTTAGTTTTAAAATATCTAGCAAGCGAAACGCCTACTTTTCCAGGTCCGATAAATCCTATGGACATAATGGTATCACCTCCAAAACTAGTGTGATCCTAACCCCGATTTTCAGAAATAAGTTTTTAATGCTTAAAAATAGGTACAGTTCTATAATATAGATACTATCCAAATAATATTTTAGCACCATAATTATTTAATAACAATATGAACAAGTAAAGTAACGTTATCATAAGAAATAATAAATTTATAGGCATATACTTAAAAAATAAATTTTAAAATTTTTCAAAGAAACAAGTTTTTTTATTTTTCTTGATGAAAGTATATCTTTGTGATATTATAGTATAGTAATTCACAATGACATTTTAATAAAAAGTGTTGTTTGAAAATTAAATACGGTTATAATTTTGCTGTACTAGATGGGGAGGTAGCGGCACCCTGTAACCTGCAATCCGCTGTAGCAGGGTTGAACTCCATCTGGAGGATTTGTAATTGAAGTGCAGTCTCTATTTACTTGGTGTTGACGCTCAGGTCCTGGGCAATGGAAGCTCGTGAATCCCGTCAGATCTGGAAGGAAGCAGCGGTAAGCGATCCCTTCTGTGTGACCCAGGGATGCCTTGGCTGAGCTGAGTAGTAGGGCAACGGCTTTGAGGAGAAGACGATAGATGGTGTACAGCTTATTTTTTTAATAGCAAATCCCACATTATATTAATGAAGGGATTTTTTTTATTCTTATTTTTATAAATTATAAAAATAAAATAGTAAAAAAAATAGTTTATAAAATATAAGATTATCAATAAATTATTGTAAAGGGGTGGAGTATATGCACAAGGCATTGTACAGAGAATATAGACCTCAAAAGTTTTCTGATGTTGTAGGACAGGAACATATTATAAGAACTTTGAAAAATGAAATTATGTCAGGAAATATAGCACATGCGTATATGTTCAGTGGAACTAGAGGAACAGGTAAAACTACAGCTGCTAAAATTTTTGCTAGAGCTGTAAACTGTTTAAACCCTCAAAATGGAGAACCTTGTAATGAGTGTGAATCTTGTAAAGCTATATTGAATGATAGTACAGTAGATATTTTTGAAATAGATGCGGCATCAAATAATAGTGTAGATGATGTTAGAGAAATTAGGGAGAGCGTTAAGTATACTCCTGCAAATTCTAAATACAAGGTATATATAATAGATGAAGCACACATGCTTTCTAAGGGGGCGAGTAATGCACTTCTAAAGACTATTGAAGAACCACCAGAATATGTAGTGTTTATTTTTGCGACAACGGAGCCAAATAAGATGATACCTACAGTTCTTTCAAGATGTCAGAGATTTGATTTTAAAAGAATTACTGTTGAAGAAATGAAAGATAGAATGAGATATATCTGTTCTAAAGAAGGGGTAGAGGCTGAAGAAGATGCACTTTCTGTAATAGCTAGAAACTCTCAAGGTGCACTTAGAGATGCACTTAGTATTTTGGATAGATGTATTTTGTTTGGAGATACACATTTAAAATATGATGATGTAGTTGAGATTTTGGGTATTGTAAATATAGATGAAATATTTGGATTGGCTGATGATATTATAACTCATAATGTAGCAGCTGCACTAAAAAAAATAGATTCGTTTATTTCCAGTGGTAAAGATATAGAGATTTTATCTTCTGAACTGCTTGAGCATATGAGAAGTTTGATGATATGTCTTGCAGCCGGAGAAAGTGCAAAAGAAATAATATCTGTATCTGATGATGAATTTGAAAGAATGAAGAAAAGTATAGCAAATACAGATATAGACAATATTATAAGAATTATAAATATTTTATCTGAGATTCAGAACAATTTAAAATATGCAACAGATAAAAGAACAATCTTTGAGGTTGGAATTATAAAAACAATTAAACCCACTTATGATACAAGTAAGGAGGCACTCGAAGAAAGAGTAAAATATTTAGAAAAGGTTATAGAAAGTGGAAAAATAACTGTTTCATCAAGAAGTGTCGATTCAATAGATGAGGGTACAGATGAAGCTGATGATGAGTTAGAAGAAAATTCTAAGCCTAAAAAAACTAAAGTATCTCAGAGTAAGTCTAGTTCTAAAAAATCAAAGAAATACGAAGAGATGAAGAGCGACGACCTTAAAAAAATCGAGCGGCTTTGGGATAAGATTCTTGATAAGATGAAACAGGATAGAAAGATGCCTGTTAGGGCAATGCTTCTTGAAAAGAAAAATCTTAAAGAGCATAATGGTGTGCTTTATATAATTTTTGGCGAAAAATTTGCATTTGCTAAAAAAAGTCTTAGCGACCATGGAAATTCAGAGTATATAGAAAGTGTTGTTAGAGATATTGTACATAAGAATTTTTCTGTTAAAGTAATTTTAGAATCTGAGGCTGATATGATTAATATGGATATTGATAAAGAGGCTGACAAGGGTGAAGAGTTATTAAAGCAGGTTGTAGATCCAGAGCTTATAGAGGTAAGAGATAGTATAGATGATGAATAAAATTTATTATTATTGCTTAAAATATAAATAAGTAATAAAATAAATTATGATTGAATTAGTACTGCTGATAGATTCAGCTTACAAAGAATATAATAAATAGAATAAATAAATTTTTAATTAGGAGGAATTTGGAATGGCTAAAAAAGGATTCCCAGGTGGAATGCCTGGTATGGGCGGAATGAACATGAATAAAATGTTAAAACAGGCTCAGAAAATGCAGGAAGATATGGCAAAAGCTCAGAAAGAGTTAGAAGAAAAAGAAGTAGAAGCATCAGTAGGTGGAGGAGCTGTTACTGTTAAAGTAAACGGTAAAAAAGAAGTGGTTTCTATAAGTATAAAAGAAGAAGTTGTAGACCCAGATGATGTGGAAATGTTAGAAGATTTAGTTTTAAGTGCTGTTAATGAAGCTCTTAGAAATATAGACGATCTTCAGGCTAATCAGATGAACAAACTTACAGGTGGAATGAATATACCAGGATTATTCTAGGTGATATGATGCAGGTATATACAGAACCGATTACTAGATTAATAGAAGAATTTTCAAAATTACCTGGAGTTGGAAGAAAGACAGCTCAGAGATTAGCTTTTCATGTTGTTAATATGAACAATAATGATGTTGAAGCATTGGCAAAGGCTATTGTCGATGCAAAGAGAGAGATTAGATACTGCTCGATTTGTTGTAATATAACTGATACAGATCCATGTAGTATGTGCTCAAATAAAAATAGAGATAAAAGTGTTATTTGTGTTGTTGAAGACCCAAGAGATGTAGCAGCTATGGAGAGAACTAAGGATTATAATGGTCTTTATCATGTTCTTCATGGAGTTATTTCGCCTATGGATGGAGTAGGGCCAGATATGATTAAGATAAAAGAACTTTTGGTAAGACTTTCTAATCAGGATGTTAAGGAGATAATCATGGCTACAAATCCAACTGTTGAGGGTGAGGCTACAGCTATGTATATTGCTAGACTTGTTAAGCCAATGGGAATTAAAGTTACTAGAATTGCACATGGGCTACCAGTAGGTGGAGATTTAGAGTATGCAGACGAGGTTACAATTTCGAAGGCGCTTGAAGGAAGAAGAGAGATATAATGAATATCGGAAAAGAATACGATTTTGATGAAGGTTTAGCTATGGATATTATCACTAAAAAGAGAGTGAATAAACCAAAGCAGAAGGCATCTTCTAAGAAGAAGTATAAAAATGTTGAAGGTTCTTTTAGAAATAATGCTAAGAATTATCAATATGATTATGAAGAGGATTATTATGAACCTGAGAATAAATAATTTTTTAGATTTAGATATTATTTAAGATTTAGATATTATTTAAGATATTAAGAAAGGGACTGTTATCTATTAAGATTTCAGTCCCTTTTATTAGTTATTTTGTTCTTTTATTGCTTCTTCATTTTCCATTATTTCCTGAGATAGATTAGCTATGTTTAGAGCTGAATTTACTTTTTTTATAGATTCAATATTTTTCTTTAGTAATTCTACTCTTTCAGGATAATCTAGTAATACTTTTAATAATACAGGCAATGTATATTTTTTAGTTACTCTTATTACAGCGCCACAGTTAGAAAGGAAATCTAGATTTTCTTCTTCTTGTCCAGGTATGTAATAAGGTACGATCATAGGTATTCCTTTTAGCATTGTTTCAGTAGTAGTTAATCCACCAGGTTTTGTTACTATTAAATCTGCAGCGTATAATATGTCGTTCATTTTATCAGTAAATCCTAGAACCTGAACATTTTTGTTATGGTCTGCTATTGCGAGTCTTTTGTCTATTTTTTCTTTTAATGCTTTATTTCTTCCAGTTATAACTAAAATTTGGAAGTCTCTATTTATTTCTAGAAGCTCGTCCAATGTTTCTTTTATATTTCCTGCGCCAAAGCTACCTCCCATTAAAACAATAGTTTTCTTTTCGGGAGCTAAGTTTAGTTCTTTTAGAATAGTATCTTTATCTCTATGGAGTAAGAAAGATTTTTCTACTGGTATACCATAAGGTTTTATTTTTTCAGGAGCTTCACCCTCAGATACTAATAATTCTTTTACGTATTCGTGTCCAACTATATAATAGTCTATTTCGTTCTGAATATGTGTAGAATGAACAGTATAGTCTGTAAGTATTGAAATTAATGGTGGTATTTCAACGGGTTCCTCTGACCAGTGGAAATAACTAGAAAGCTCTTCAGGTTCATTAATTGAGTTTTCCGCTATTTTTTTATCATTTGCCATTTTTTTCAATTTACATAAAGCAATCATAGGAAATGGATGTGTTCCTATGATTAAATTAGGTTCTTCATTTTTTATTAAAGTTTTTAATTTTCTAGCTAATAAAGATGTTAAAGGATTATCCTTGTATTCATTTTTTGAAACAAGTTCAGAATCTGAAAGTCTATATATACTTCCGTAAGCTTCTGGAGTATACATAGCAGATTTTTCATATCCTCTAGAAATTAGTTTATCTGTAAAGCTATTTATTAACTTTAAGCTGTCTATTATTTTACATTCTATTGGTTCGCCATTTATATTTTTTAACTCAAGTTCCTCTTGAATTGCTTTAGCAGCGCGGTTATGTCCACCACCTGTAGAAGCTGACATAATAAGTACTTTTTTCATAAAATCCTCCTAATTTCAACAAATAGATTAATTTTATAAAAGTATTTGCTGATAAAAAAACTAATATTTTTTTCGTTTAAAAATATTTTTATTTATTAATTTCAATATTAATCTAATACATTAATCGAAAAATTACAAGTAATATGAAGGAAATATCATATTGGAAAAAGGGTTGTTTTTAAGTTGGAGAAAAATAAATTAAAAAAAATGAAAAAAAGTGTTGACCATAAAAACAAAAGATGATAATATAATACTTGTCCTTGAGAGAGGGCAGTGAAACAAAACAGAAATGAACTTTGAAAACTGAACAGCAGATATATTTAGTTCGAATAAATAATTCGA
>URRU01000028.1 GCA_900550335.1 uncultured Clostridium sp.
ACATTATGCTATAACTGCTTTTTATTTTTTGTTTTTTAGAAAAACAAGCTAAAACGATTTAAAAATAAAAAATTTATACCTAAAATTTAAAAGCATTATTTAAAACCTAATTTGATAAAATTTAATTTATTAGTTATAATATATAATAATTAAAATTATTTTGAAAGGAAAAGAATTTATGGATATAGCAAGTATAGTAGCGACTGCTGCAGGGATAGCAATCGCAATATCAGTACATGAGTTTGGACATGCTTACTCAGCACATCTTTTAGGAGATGATACAGCGAAAATGTATGGAAGAATGACTTTAAATCCAATAAAACATGTAGATCCACTTGGTTTATTGGCAATGATAATATTTCATATAGGTTGGGCTAAACCAGTACCAGTAAACACTATGAACTACAAAAATTATAGAGTTGGTAATTTTATAGTTTCTATTGCGGGGGTATGTTGTAACCTTATAACAGCTATAATATGTGCAGTAATTTATAAAAATATTCCTATTTATGGGGTTCAGGTTTTAGCTTATACATGTATAATGTATAATATAGGATTTGCGGCATTTAACTTACTTCCAGTTCCACCACTTGATGGTTGGGGAGTAATAGAAACATTTATACCATATCAGTGGAGAGAATATGCATACAAATTTGAAAGTATAAGTGGATTTGTTCTTATATTACTTCTAATAACTGGTGCTTATAGAATAATAATAAATCCAATACATGGTTTATTTGCGACAATAGTTCAAATGTTTATGGTCTAATAATTTATTAAAATAATTTAAGATTATTTGCTTAAAGAGGAGATTATATGAAGTATAATGTGCAATTAAAAGTATATGAAGGTCCTATGGATCTTTTGTACGACCTCGTAACAAAACACAAAATAGATATAAAAGATATAGCTATTTCAGAAATAACAAAGCAGTATTTAGACTACCTAGATGCTATGGAAGCTATGGATATGGAAATAACTAGTGATTTTATCACAATGGCATCTAAATTAGTAGAAATTAAATCGAGATACTTACTTTATCTTCAAAGAGATGATTCTGAAGAGGAAGATCCTAGAATCGAATTAGTTGAAAGGTTAAAGGAGTACAAAAAATACAAACAAATATCTAAAGAATTAAAGGAAAAAGCTGATGAAGAACACGAGAGATTCTTTAGAAAAAAAGAGGAAGTTATAATAGAGGATGAGCTAAGTTTAGAAGATGTATCTATAGCAAAAATGATGGAACTACTTCCAAAATTGTTGAAAAATATAGACAAAAAGGAAGAAGCACCTAAAAATGATATATTAGATAAGCTTGTAAATAGAAAAATTGTCTCTGTAGAGGAAAAAATAGTATCACTGAGAAATGTGCTTTCTACAAAGGAAAAAGTAAGCTTCCTTGAAACAGTAGACCAAAACGATAGAGGAGATATAATCGCATCGTTTTTATGTGTTTTAGAATTGATAAAAGAAAAAGAAATAATAGTAACTCAAGACGACTTCTTTGAGGATATAATAATAGTTAAAAGAACAGATGATATACTAGAACATTCTGAGGAGAATTAGTATGAAAAGAGAATAAAAAATATAATAGAAGCTATTATGTTTGCGTATGGAGAGCCGATAAGCATAAAAGAATTAAACTCTATTATAAATAAAGACCTTTCTCATAAGGAGATAGAGTTTATGATGGATTCACTTATAAATGAGTACAAGGAAAATGATAGAGGTATTCAGATTATAAGATTGGAAAATAAGTACCAGATGTGTACAAATGAAAAATATGCTGATTATATAAAAATGGTTCTTGAGCCTAAGAAGAAAAAGACTCTAAGCCAGGCAACTCTTGAAACACTTACAATAATAGCGTACAAACAGCCAGTTACAAAATTAGAAATAGAAAATATAAGAGGTGTTAAATGTGATAAAGCGTTAAAAACACTTCAAGAAAATGATTTGATAGTTGAAGCTGGAAGATTGAATAAAATAGGGAAACCTATAATATATAAAACTAGTGATGAATTTTTAAAATTGCTCAATATAGAATCTATAGAGGAATTACCTAAGGTTGAGGAAGTAGAGGAAAATATTTAAAAGAATTATTTATGATTTGCTGGTTAAATGTGGAACGGAGGAGAAAAAATGGAAGACAGAGATTTATCAATAATGTTACTAAAAAACATACATGTATTCCACAGTATAGTTAAGGTAATAGTTAGTGAGAGAAATGAGAGCAGAATACTTACAGAAAGACAGTTCTTTGCCATAAAGAAAATGGCTGAGATAGACAAAATGGAGCTTAAAAATCTAAGTAAAGTATTACATGTATCTACTTCAAGCCTTTGCATACTTTTAAACAAACTTGTAGAACAGGGATATGTTTATAGAGAAGAGGATAAAAAAGATAGAAGAAACACATTCTACGGAATAACAGAAAAAGGAAGAGAAGTGTTAGAAATAGAAAAAGCGGATATATTAAATCTTATAAATAAAAAAGTAGAACTTATAGATGAAGAAAAAAGAGAAGATTTATACAAAGCGCTAGATTTAGTATTTGATACATTAATAGTAACACTTAAATAAAAATAAACTAAGGACAAGGGAAATAACTGTTCTAAGGTGATAATACTGAAAACGCCCCATAATTGTAATATGGAGCGTACAACCTAGAACAAAGAGCAGTTATTTTTCTTGTCCTTTTTATATTTGATAATTTATTTATCTGCTAAAACAGCATCATACAAGATTTTTCCTATAGGAGCATTTATTTTTAAAGTAGCTTTTCCATCCATTGATGTAGAGCTTTTATTTATAAGAACTAAATCTTTTCCTCTGTAGTAGTTTATAAAACTTGCAGCAGGATATACTACAAGAGATGTACCTCCAATTATTAAAAGGTCAGCATTTTTTATAGCTTTTATAGCACCATCTATTGTATTTTCATCAAGTGCTTCTTCATATAAAACTACATCAGGTTTTACTGTCGCCCCACATACATCGCATTTTGGAATTGTTCCATCAAGTGCAAGCATATCATCTAAGTCAAAGAATTTGTGACATTTTGTGCAATAATTTCTCTGAACAGAGCCATGAAGTTCAAAAACATTCTTGCTACCTGCTTTTTGATGAAGTCCATCTATATTTTGAGTTATAACAGCATTTAATTTACCTATTTCTTCTAAATATGCCAGAGCTTTGTGTGCATTATTTGGCTCTGCATCTTGGTATATCAGTTTATCTTTATAAAATTCATAGAAATATTCTGGGTATCTCACAAAGAATGAATAAGATACAACTTCTTCTGGAGAAAATCTTCTATTTAACTTTTGATTAAATAAACCATCAGAACTTCTAAAATCAGGGATGTTTGATTCAGTTGAAACACCAGCTCCTCCAAAGAAAACTATATTATTGTGAGAGTCTATTAATTTTTTTAATTCTTGTACTTCATTTTCGAACAAAGCAATCATCTCCTTTTGTTTTATATTATAATATTACTACAAAAGAATAAAATTGTAATGAGTTGTTCAAAAAATTATTATATAATAGATGATGAAAAATAATGTGAATTAGTTAGGAGAGAGAGGTAAAATTGGAAAGTTTAAAAGAGTGTATGGTAAAAATGGATATAAGCAATACTTCTCTAATAAAAAAGATGGAGGATGTTTATATCAAGAAAGTTATTTACTTTAAGGAAAATAAAACTGTATATTTTTATCTATCTTCTAAGGATATTGTTCCCTACGAATATTTAGAAAGAACTCAGAGAGAGATAAAGGTCAAGAATAAATATTTTAGGGATATTAAGTTTAAGATAGAGTATACAGGATTTGATAGAAAATCTGAAAAAGATATAATGAAAAAATATTGGCCAAACATAGTCTATATTCTAAAGAGTATATGTCCGTCTATATCTGGATGGCAGAAGGAGATAGAGTATCTTTGTATAGATAATAAGTTAAAAATAAAGATTCCAAAGGGGATATTCTATCAAAGAATAATGAATAAAAATGTTGTAACTACTCTAAAACATACGATAAGTGAAGAATTTGGACTTGATATGGATGTTGAAATAGAGAGTGCAGTAGACGAAAAAATAGATAGACAAAAGTTGGTTGAAAAGATAGACAGAGAATTTAATGAAAAAGTAATGATTTTAGAAAAGGAAAATAGAAATAAATCTCAGGAATCAGAGGAAGAAAGTGGATATGTTATAAAAGATGAAAAGGACGAAAATATGATTTACGGAGAAAATGTAAACGTCCTTACAGAAAAAATAGAGGATTTAGACAATAATTCTGGGACTGTAGGAATAGAAGGGACTATATTTAATATTGAGATTAAAGAACTTAGAAATGGGAAAATCCTTCTAATGCTTATGGTTACGGATTATACAAGCTCAATAACATGTAAAATATTCCTGACAGATACAAATAAAGACTGGGTTCTTGGAAAAATTAGCAAGGGAATGTATATAAAGATAAAGGGAGATGTTCTTTATGATACATTCCAAAGAGAGATAAGTATGACAATCAGTGGTATGAGAAAAGAAGAGCGAGAAGAAAGAAAAGATACTGCTGAGAAGAAGAGAGTAGAGCTTCATGCACACACTCAGATGTCTTCAATGGATGCGATTTGTTCTGTTAAAGGACTTGTATCTCGTGCTGCAAAATGGGGACATCCTGCAATTGCAATAACAGACCATGGTGTTGTTCAGGGATTCCCAGATGCTATGAATGCAGCTAAAAAGGAAGGAATTAAAGTCCTTTATGGGGTTGAAGGCTATCTAACAGAAGATAATAAAGATGCAATAGAGGATGCAAATGATGAAAGTCTTTCTCAGGAATTTGTAGTATTCGACTTGGAAACTACAGGATTTTCAAATATAAACGACAAGATAACAGAAATAGGTGCTGTTAAGATAAGAGATTTTAAGATTGTTGATAGATTTAGTGAGCTTGTAAATCCAGAAAAAGATATATCTTATAGGGTGCAGGAGCTTACAGGAATTACCAACGAAATGGTTAAAGATAAGCCTACAATAGAGGAAATTCTTCCTAAGTTTATGGAGTTTGTAGGAAATGATGTGTTAGTTGCTCATAATGCAGATTTCGATACAGGATTTATAATGCAAAAGTGTAAAGAGCAAGGATTAGAGTATAAAAATAAGAAGGTAGATACATTGATGCTTGCTAGAATTATGCTACCTAATTTAAAAAGATATAAGCTAGATAAGGTTGCAAAAGAGGTAGGTGTACAGCTACTTAATCACCATAGAGCTGTAGATGATGCCGAAGCAACTGCAAATATTTATATAAAATTCCTTGAAATGTTAAAAAAACGCGGAGTAGAAAAATTATCCGATGTAAATACAGTACTTGGTAAGGTTGATTATACAAAACTAAAGACTCACCATATAACACTGATTGCAAAGAATCAGACGGGAATTAAGAATCTTTATAAAATTGTATCTGATGCACATGTAAATCATTTTTATAGAGCACCGAGAATACTTCAAAGTGTTCTAGATAAGTACAGAGAGGGAATTATTGTAGGATCTGCTTGTGAGGCAGGTGTTGTATACGATGCTGTTAAGAAAAGACTTCCTGATGAGGAAATGGAGAAAATTATAGCACCGTACGATTATATAGAAATAATGCCTATAGATAATAATAGGTTTATGATAGATAACGGAGATGTCGAGGACGAGGACGAATTAAAAGAAATAAATAGAAGAATTGTAGAGACTGCTAAAAAGTTTGGAAAGATTCCAGTAGCTACAGGAGATGTCCATTTCTTAGATAAGCACGATGCTATTTTAAGAAGGGTACTTAAATTTTCACAGGGATTTAAGCTAGATGATGAAGAAACTTATCTACATTTTAGAACTACAGATGAGATGTTAGATGAATTATCTTATTTGGGAGAGGAACTAGCTTATGAGGTTGTTGTAGAAAATACAAACCTTATAGCCGATATGGTAGAAGATGTTAAACCAATACCTGATGAGACCTATCCACCAGTAATCGAGGGTTCTGATGTGGAGCTTAGAGAAATGTGTTTCAAAAAGGCTGTGGATATTTATGGAGACCCACTGCCTGAGATAGTAGAAAAGAGACTTAATAGAGAGCTAAACTCTATAATTGGTAATGGTTATGCGGTGATGTATATAATTGCACAGAAGCTAGTTGCAAAATCACTTTCAGATGGATACCTTGTTGGTTCGAGGGGGTCTGTTGGTTCATCTTTTGCAGCTACAATGAGTGATATAACAGAAGTTAATCCACTTCCAGCACATTACGTTTGCCCTAATAAAGACTGTAAGTATTCGTACTTCTATGCTATAGGTGAATGGGGTTCTGGAATAGATTTACCAGATAAAGTTTGTCCAAAATGCGGTGAGAAACTTATAAAAAATGGCCACGATATACCTTTTGAAGTTTTCCTAGGATTTGAAGGAGATAAAGAGCCAGATATAGACCTTAACTTCTCAGGTTCATATCAGCCAGTTATCCACAAATATACCGAGGAACTATTTGGTGAAGGGCATGTTTATAGAGCAGGTACAATAGGTACAGTAGCGGAAAAAACTGCATTTGGTTATGCTAAAAAATATGTTGAAGAAAATGATATAGAAGTTCCATCAGCTGAGGTACTTAGGCTGGCTGAGGGCTGTACTGGTGTTAAGAGAACATCAGGGCAGCATCCTGGAGGGGTAATGGTTATACCAGATTATAAGGATGTTTATGATTTTACTCCGATACAGTATCCAGCTAACGATGTAAATTGTGGAGTTATAACTACGCATTTCGACTACCACTCTATAAGTGGTAGAATCCTAAAACTGGATATACTTGGACACGATGGTCCGACAATTATAAGAATGCTTGAAGATATAACAGGAATAACAATAACAGATATTCCTCTTGATGACCCAGCTACAATGTCTCTATTTACTTCAACTGAAGCACTGGGTGTTACTCCTGAGGAAATAGACTGTGAAATAGGTTGTCTTGCAATTCCAGAATTTGGGACAAAGTTTGTTAGACAGATGCTTTTAGATACAAAGCCGACTACATTTGCCGAGCTTGTCAGAATATCAGGGCTTTCTCATGGGACTGATGTTTGGGTAAACAACGCACAGGATTTAGTTAGAGAAAATATAGTTGGGCTAAAAGAAGTTATATCGACACGAGACGATATAATGAACTACTTGATATTTAAAGGACTTCCACCTAAGATGAGTTTCACAATAATGGAGAGTGTCAGAAAAGGTAGGGGATTAAAGCCTGAACATGAGGCTGCGATGATAGAAAATAATGTTCCGGATTGGTATATAAATTCTTGTAAGAAAATAAAATACATGTTCCCTAAAGCACATGCGGTTGCATATGTTATGACATCTTTCAGACTTGCATATTGTAAGGTACATTATCCAGAGGCATTCTATGCTACATACTTTACTACTAAGGTTGAGGATTTTGATGCGGATCTTATTATAAAAGGATACGATGCGATAAAGGCAAAGAAAAAAGAGATAGAAGAACTTGGAAATGATGCAACCCAGAAAGAAAAGGGAATGTATATAATTTTAGAAGTTGCTCAGGAAATGTACGCGAGGGGAATAAAGATTGCTCATGTTGATATTTATAAATCGTCTGCATCTGAGTTTGAAGTGATTGGGCCTGGACTACTAAGACCACCTATGACAGCACTTCAAGGAGTTGGAGAAAATGCAGCTATACATATTGTCGAGGAAAGGGAGAATGGAGAGTTTATTTCTAAGGAAGATTTTAGAAAAAGAACTAAGATTTCGAGAACTGTTGTAGAAACACTAGACAAACATGGTGCACTTGGAAGTATGAGCGATAAGAATCAGTTATCTTTATTTTAAAAAATTTATTTAAAGTAAATGTTAGATTTATATATCAGATGACATTATCATAATATATTGTAAATTATTGTTGTCAAACCTTGCAAACATGGGGAATGTATGCTAATATATAAATTAATACAGTTTATCTTTTACAAGGAAAGGAAGAGTGAGGCAGTGGTTCTCACTCTTTTTTATGGGAAAAGAACGAAAAATTACAATTGAATAAGGAGGATAGATAATAATGAAAAAAAGTGAAATAGTAGCTAGAGTTGAAGAAATGGTTACTGCTATAACAGACGAAAAAGGTTTTGAAACAGTAGATGTCGAGTATGTTAAAGAAGCAGGGCAGTTCTATTTAAGAGTATACATAGATAAAGAAGGTGGAATATCTCTAAACGAATGTGAAGAGGTAAGTAGAGAGCTAAGTCCAAAACTTGACGAGAATGATTTTATCGAAGAAAATTATTATCTTGAAGTATCTTCTCCTGGAATTGACAGAGCACTAAAAAGAGATAAAGAGTTTGTGAAGTACAAAGGAAGAGATGTAGAAATAAAACTTTACAAGGCAATAGACGGTGTTAAACAGTTCGAAGGGGAACTAGTAGGTTTAGATGAAGAAAATAATATAGTTGTTATAATAAATAATGAAGAAGTAAAATTCAATAGAAAGGACGTTGCAATAATAAGATTAGCTATAAAATTCTAGTCTTAAATGCACAAGGAGGAAAAATGAATCAGGAATTTTTAAACGCATTAAACGAGATAGTAGAAACTAAAGGTATAGACAAAGAAATACTTATAGATACTATCGAACAGGCTCTTTTAACAGCTTATAAGAAAAACTTTGGTCAGGCACAGAATGTTGAAGTAGAATTTGACAGAGATAACGGAGATATAAAAGTATATTCTACAAGAGAAGTAGTTGATGAATCTAACTACTACGACAGCTTCCTAGAAATAGAACTTTCAGAAGCTAGAAAAATAAGCCCAAGCTACGAAATAGGAGATGTTATAAGAAATGAAGTAACTCCAAGTAACTTTGGTAGAATAGCAGCTCAGACAGCTAAACAGGTAGTTGTTCAGAGATTAAGAGAAGCTGAAAGAGAAATAGTTTACAACGAATTTATGGAAAGAGAAAGTGAAATAGTTGATGGTGAAATAACTAGAGCTACTCCAAGTGTTGTATACGTAGATCTTGGGAAAATAGAAGGTGTTATGCCTCGGAGCGAAAAAATAGACAGAGAAACATACAAAGAAGGTCAGAGAATAAAAGTTTACGTAGTAGAAGTTAAAAAAGGAAGTAAAGGACCTCAGATAATAATATCAAGAAGCAATCCAGGTCTTGTTAAGAGATTATTTGAACTTGAAGTTCCAGAAATAGAACAGGGAATAGTTCAGATAAAATCAATAGCTAGAGAAGCTGGTTCAAGAACTAAGATGGCTGTTAAATCATTAGATGAAAAAATAGATCCAATCGGAGCATGTGTAGGACCTAAAGGTTCAAGAGTTAAAAACATAGTTGATGAACTTGGAGATGAAAAAATAGATATAATCAAATACAGCGATGATTATGCTGAATTTATATCTGCATCATTAAGCCCATCAAAAGTTGTTAAAGTTGAAGTTGATGAAGAAGAAAAATCTGCACTAGTAGTTGTACCAGATTACCAGCTTTCATTAGCAATAGGTAAAGACGGACAGAATGCTAGATTAGCAGCTAAACTTACAGGATGGAAAATAGATATAAAAAGCGAATCTCAGTATGAAGAAGATTTAGCAAATGGTGTATACGATAAAAAAGAAGAAAGCGAATTAGAATTCAATGATGAATTTGCAGATTTCTCAGATGAAGATTTATTTGCAGATGATATAGAAGAAAAAGAAGAAACTGTAGAAGAATAGATGAGTTAGGAGGGATTGTTTTGCAGAAAGTGAAAAAAGTACCTCAGAGAAAATGTATAGCTTGTCAGGAAAGAGATTCTAAAAAAGGTCTTATAAGAATAGTTAAAAATAAAGAAGGCGAAATATTTTTAGATCCAACAGGTAAGGCAAATGGTAGAGGTGCATATATTTGCAAAAGTGCCGAATGTCTTAAAAAGGCTATAAAAAGTAAAGCGTTAAATAGAGCTTTTAAAATGGAAGTACCACAAGAAGTATATGAAAGATTACTTACGGAGTTAGAAGATTATGAATAATATGTCTAAAAAAAGAGTAATGTCACTATTAGGTCTAGCTACTAGAGCTAGAAAGGTTGTATCAGGAGATGATACGACTCTTCAAGACTTAAAAAAGGGAAAAGTAGATTTAGTTATTGTTGCAACAGACGCATCAGATAATACTAAAAAGCTTTTTAGAGATAAATCATCTTTTAGAAATGTAAAGATGGTTGAATACGGAACAAAGGAAGAAATTGGAAGCGCAATAGGTAAAGATTTTCGTGCTGTTATAGGTATTGAGGATAAAGGCTTTGCGAAGAAGATAGTAGAATTGATAGAAGAAATTTAATATAGGGGGTGGTCTTTTGTCAACAAGAGTAGACCAGTTAGCAAAAGAATTAAAAATATCGATTGAGGAGCTTATAAGCAAATTAAAAGCTTTCGATATAGAAGTAGCAAGTGAAGAGGACGTTCTTGAAGGAGAAGAATTCGAACTTGCTTACGAAATGATAAAAGAAGAAGTAATAGCTGAAAGAGGTAATGTTATATCTCTTAGCGGAAAAATAACTGTACAGGATTTAGCTAATGAAATGGGTAAAACTGTATCAGAAGTAATAAAAGAGCTTATGATGATGGGTACAATGGCAACAATAAACCAGGAAATAAGCTTTGAAATAGCATCATTAGTTGCTACTAAATTCGGATTTGAGTTAACTACAGCAGATGATAGTGAAACAGAAGACGAAATAGAAAAATTAATGGAAATAGAAGAAGATAAAGAAGAAGATTTAAAACCGAGACCACCAGTTGTAACAGTTATGGGACACGTTGACCACGGTAAAACTTCTTTACTAGATGCAATAAGAAAAACAAACGTAACAAAAGGTGAAGCCGGTGGTATAACTCAGCATATAGGGGCTTCAGAAGTTAAAATAAACGGACAGAAAATAGTATTCCTAGATACACCAGGACACGAAGCTTTCACATCAATGAGAGCAAGAGGTGCTCAGGTTACAGATATAGCTATACTAGTTGTTGCAGCAGATGACGGTATAATGCCTCAGACAGTAGAAGCAATAAACCACGCTAAAGCAGCAGAAGTTCCACTAATAGTTGCTATAAACAAAATAGATAAAGATGGAGCAAACCCAGACAGAGTTAAACAGGAATTATCTGAACACGGACTTCTTGTTGAAGACTGGGGTGGAGATGTTATAGCAGTTCCAGTTTCAGCTAAGAAAAATATAGGAATAGACCACTTACTAGAAATGGTTCTATTAGTTGCTGAAATGGAAGAATTAAAAGCAAATCCAGATAAGAGAGCTGTTGGTACAGTAATAGAAGCACAGCTTGATAAAGGTAGAGGACCAGTTGCTACAGTGCTTGTTCAGGGTGGTACTCTAAGAGTTGGAGATCCAATAGTAGCAGGTGTTGCAAGTGGTAAAGTTAGAGCAATGATAAACTCAAAAGGTAAGAGAGTTAAAGTTGCTGGACCATCTACTGCAGTTGAAATACTTGGACTTTCTGATGTTCCACAGGGTGGAGACCAGTTCGTTGAAGTTCCAAGTGATAAAGTTGCTAGAAGTATAGCAGAAAAAAGACAGCAGCAGCAGAGAGAAGAAATGTTAAAATCAAGCCAGAGATTATCTCTTGATGATTTATTCAACCAGATGAATGATGGATTAAAAGAATTAAATATAGTTATAAAAGCAGACGTTCAGGGTTCTGTTCAGGCAGTTAAACAGTCATTAGAAAGATTATCTAATGATGAAGTTCAGGTTAAAGCTATACACGGTGGTGTTGGTGCGATAACTGAAACAGACGTACTTCTTGCAGCTGCATCTAACGCTATAATAATAGGTTTCAACGTTAGACCAGTATCAGGAGCTGAATCACTAGCTGAAAAAGAAAACGTGGATATGAGAACATACACAATAATATACAAAGCTATAGAAGATATACAGGCAGCTATGTGTGGTATGCTTGATCCAGATATAGTTGATGAAGACACAGGTAAAGCAGAAATAAGAGAAACTTATAGAATATCTGGTGTTGGTACAGTTGCTGGATGCTACGTAACAAACGGTAAAATATACAGAAACTGTAAAGCTAGAATAGTAAGAGACGGTATAATAGTTCATGAATGTGAATTAGCTGCTCTTAGAAGATTCAAAGACGATGTTAAAGAAGTTGCAGAAGGATATGAATGTGGTATGAGCTTCGTAAACTATAACGATATAAAAGAAGGCGATATAGTAGAAGCATACATAACTAAAGAGGTTGAAAGAACATTATAATAGATAATAAGATGTTTCTCTTAATTTTAGGAGATTAAACATATTTAAGTCGGCTGCTAATTTAAAAATTATAAAAGGAAAGAGGTCGAAGATATGACATCATATAATAGAACAAGAAGAATATCAGAAGAAATAAAAAAAATAATAGGGCAGATGTTAATAAACGGAATCAAAGACCCTAGAATAACATCTATGATAAGTGTTACAGATGTAGATGTTACTAATGATTTAAGATATGCATTTGTATATGTTAGTTTATTAGGTGGAAATGAAGAAGAATCTCTTGCTGGATTAAAAAGTGCATCAGGCTATATAAGAAGAGAAGTTGGAAGAAAAGTAAAACTTAGATATATACCTGAAATAGTATTCAAAGTAGATGACTCTATAGAAAGAGGTATGTATATGGATAGCCTGATTAAAAAGGTTCAGGAGCACGATATGGAAAATAGCAAAGAGGTAGAGGAAGATGAAGAGTAAATTTATCCCACAGATAGACAGTGTAATAAAATACATCGATAATAACGATACTTTCGTAGTTACTTCACATGTCAGTCCAGATGGAGATAATATAGGTTCTACTCTTGGAATGTATGGATTTTTAGAAAAATTAGGTAAGAAGGTTTATCATGTGCTAGACGATGATATTCCTTCTAATCTAGCTTTCATTTCAAAGGATGTAGAAAAATTAACTTCTACAGAATTTAATGAAGAAAATTATGTAATGTTGGCTCTTGACTGTGGAGATGAAAAGAGAATTTGTGTAAGTGATGATATAAAGAAAAATGCCAGTACTAGAGTTTGTATAGACCACCATGCTAGTAATGATGCAAGTTTCTGTGAGGTAAACTACATAGACAGCGAGGCATCATCTACATGTGAGCTTGTATACAATATAATAAGAAGATATGGTGATTTAAAAGATAAAGATTATATAGATGAAGTAATAGCATCTAGATTATATACTGGATTATCAACAGATACAGGAAACTTCCAATATTCATCTACTGCACCATCATCTTTTGAAATGGCTAAAGTTTTATTAGAACATGGCGCAAAAAGAGATATGATTATACAGAAGTTATATCAGAGTAATTCTCCAAACTACTATAGATTATTAGGGGATGCACTTAATACCTTAAGTATAGCTGAGGCTTCTAATGGACAGCTTGTAGCTTCTATATGTGTTTCTATAGATATGATGAAAAAACATTCTATAGGATACAACGATATAGATGGTGTTACAACATATACTAGAGATATAGAAAATGTTGAAGTAG
>URRU01000029.1 GCA_900550335.1 uncultured Clostridium sp.
ATGATTTAAGACGGATTTTACAAACGGCTGAAATTAAAAAAATCTTTACAAACGGAAATACCGCGTATAAATTGTTTGTAAAATACAATTCTGACTTAAATGCGGTAAAACTGCCGTCTACAAGTCCTGCAAACGCAATGTTTTCGCTTGAAAAATTAATCGAATATTGGCGAGTTTTAAAAGATTTTACATAAATTTAAGATAGGCTTGAATACAATTTTACATAGATTATATATAATTAGCTTAGAGGATTTTATAAAATATATAAATAGCAGCCAAAAGTTTAATATTTTTAGGCTGCTTTTATTTTAGAAAAATTAGGAACGTATGTTTTATACAAAGAAGGCTTGAGGTAGCACATAAAAATATATTCATAAGGCTATTAAATCGAATATAAAGCCTTATATAAAAGTCTATAAGGTATTTTGTCTATAGTGAATAAATTTTAAAAATATGGTATAATTATATAATTAGGTATAGTATAGATTACCGTTTATATTTTTTAAAGGAGGATCGAGTATGATAGAAATCAAAATAGATTCTGAATACATAAAACTTGATCAGGCTCTTAAACTTGCAGACATAGCCTCTACAGGAGGACATGCTAAGTTTCTTATAGCAGAAGAGCTTGTAAAAGTTAATGGAGAAGTTGAAACAAGAAGAGGTAAAAAACTTTTCGACGGAGATATAATCGAAGTTGAAGGCGAAGTGATAAAAGTTGTAACAGAATAAAGGAGAATTTTTGTGAAACTAAAAAATCTTCAATTGGTTAATTATAGAAATTACGACAAGCTATATATAGAATTTAACGATAGAATAAATCTTCTTTTGGGGTCTAATGGCCAGGGAAAAACAAATATAGTAGAGGCTATTTATTTGCTTGCTTTTGGAAAATCTTTCAGAACAAATAGAGATAGAGAACTTATTAAGTTTAATGCAGAAAATTTATATGTTGGTGGAGGATATGAAAAAGAAGAAAGAAAAGGAATGGTTGAAATTGCTATAAGTAAGACAAAGAAGGGGATAAAAGTTAATAAAATACCTATTGTAAAATTGGCTGAGCTTTTGGGAAATATTAATGTCGTTATTTTTTCGCCTGAAGATTTGAGATTGGTTAAAGACGGACCTAAGATTAGAAGAAGTTTTATAGATAGGGAAATAAGTCAGATTATACCTGGATATTACAGTCTTTTAACTGGTTACAACAAAATTTTGGCGAATAGAAACAAACTTTTAAAAAATATAAATCCAGATTTAAATCTTCTGGACGTGTATGATGAAAGTTTGGCGGAATATGGAAGTAAAATTTTTATATTTAGGAAAAAATTTATAGAAAGAATTGCCGAAATTTCAAAGGATATGCACTCTAGATTGACAGATAATAAAGAGGATTTGAGTGTTATTTATAAGAGTCAAATTCAACTAGATGATGAATCTAGTGTAAAAGATAAGTTTCTTGATATGTTAAAGGATAAGAGAAAACACGATTTAGATATGAGAATCAGTGGATATGGTATACACAAGGATGATATTTTAATTCAGATAAATGGTTTAGATGTTAGACTTTATGGTTCTCAAGGGCAGCAGAGGACTGCATCTATATCGTTAAAATTATCAGAAATAGAGCTTATAAATAAAGAAGTTGGAGAATATCCGCTTCTGATTTTGGATGATGTTTTTAGTGAACTCGACGAAAAAAGGCAAAAGCTTTTAGTCGATAATCTTAAAGACGTTCAAATGTTTATTACAACTGCTGAATATCTACATAAAAACGTATTAGATATAGATAATACTACTATTTTTTATATAGATAATGGAAAGGTAGTTAAAATGGAGAATGGAGGAAATTAAATGAAACAGGAATACGGTGCAAGTCAAATTCAGGTTCTTGAAGGTTTAGAAGCCGTTAGAAAGAGACCTGGAATGTACATTGGATCAACTGGTCCTAGAGGACTACATCACCTAGTGTACGAAGTAGTAGACAACAGTATAGATGAGGCACTTGCAGGAAACTGCTCAAAAATATACGTTGCTATAAATGCAGATGGAAGTATAACTGTAGAAGATGATGGTAGGGGGATACCAGTAGAGGTTCATCCAAAGACTGGATTATCAACTCTTGAAACAGTACTTACTGTTCTTCATGCCGGTGGTAAATTCGGCGGTGGAGGATATAAGGTATCTGGAGGTCTTCACGGTGTTGGGGTTTCTGTTGTTAATGCACTTTCTGAATGGCTAGTGGCTGAAGTTCACAGAGATGGAAAGGCTTATAGACAGGAATATAAAAAAGGAAATCCTCAGACTAAATTAGAGGTAGTTGGAGAATCAGACCATACAGGTACTATAATATCTTTTATGCCTGATGCAGAAGTTTTCGATGAAATAGAATTTAGCTTTGATACTCTTGAATACAGACTTAGAGAGCTTTCATTCTTAAATAAAGGTATAAAAATAATATTTGAGGATAAAAGAGAAGGTAAAGAAAAATATAGAGATTTCCACTATACAGGAGGTCTTGTTGAATATGTTAAATTCCTTAATAAGTCTAGAACAGGAATACACGAGGATATAGTATATATAGACAAAAAAGTAGATGATTGCTTAGTTGAAATAGCTATGCAGTATACAGATGGATATACAGAAAATATATATTCATTTGCTAATAATATAAATACTCACGAAGGTGGTTCACACCTTGCAGGATTTAAAGCTGCTCTTACAAAAACTATAAACGAATATGCTAAGAGAAATGGAGCTTTAAAAGATAAAGATTCAAATCTTTCTGGGGAGGATATAAGAGAAGGTCTTACAGCAGTTGTTTCTGTAAAACTTCCAGATCCTCAGTTCGAAGGTCAGACTAAGACAAAACTTGGTAATACATTTATGAGAGGTATAGTAGATGGTGTTACTGTTGAGGAATTAGGATCATTCCTTGAAGAAAATCCAAACACAGCAAAAGTTATAGTTGATAAAGCACTTAGAGCACAGAGAGCAAGAGAAGCTGCTAAAAGAGCAAGAGAATTAACTAGAAGAAAAAGCGTACTTGAAAGTACTTCTCTACCAGGTAAGCTTGCAGACTGCTCAGAAAAAGACCCATCTAAGAGTGAAATATTCTTAGTCGAAGGGGATTCTGCCGGTGGTTCAGCAAAACAGGGTAGAGATAGAAATACTCAGGCAATACTTCCTTTAAGAGGTAAAATATTAAACGTTGAAAAATCAAGATTAGATAAAATTTTAGCTTCTGATGAAATAAAAAATATGATAACTGCTTACGGATGCGGTATAGGTAATGATTTTGATTTAGAAAAAGCTAGATACCACAAAATCATAATAATGACCGATGCCGATGTCGATGGGGCACACATCAGAACACTTTTATTAACATTCTTCTTCAGATATATGAGACCGTTAATAGAAGAGGGATATGTTTATGCAGCACAGCCACCTCTATACAAGGTTACTAAACAGAAGAAAGAATACTATGTATACTCAGATAAAGAATTAGACGATTTACTTAACGAAATAGGTAGAGATAAATACGATATACAGAGATATAAAGGGCTTGGGGAAATGAACCCAGAGCAGCTTTGGGATACAACAATGAATCCAGAAACAAGAACTCTTCTACAGGTTACTATAGAAGATGCTGCAATAGCTGATGAAATATTCTCTATGCTTATGGGAGATAAAGTTGCTCCAAGAAGAGAATTCATACAGGAAAATGCAAAATATGTTAGAAATCTAGACGTATAGGAGAGGAGATAAAAAATGCAGGACGAAAAAAATACTAGCAGAATACTTCCGATAGAAATAGCTAGTGAGATGAAAAAATCTTACATAGAATACTCAATGAGCGTTATCGTCGGGCGTGCTCTTCCAGATGTGAGAGATGGATTAAAACCAGTTCATAGAAGAATACTTTATTCTATGAATGAATTAAATCTTTCTCCAGATAAACCATATAGAAAATCAGCCCGTATTGTCGGGGACGTTCTAGGTAAGTACCACCCACATGGTGATAGTTCAGTATATATGGCAATGGTTAAAATGGCTCAGGACTTCTCAACAAGAGTTCCTCTAGTTGATGGACATGGGAACTTTGGTTCAGTAGATGGGGACTCACCTGCTGCAATGCGTTATACTGAAGCCAGAATGAGTAAATTATCATTAGAATTACTTAGAGACATAGATAAAGAAACTGTAGACTTTGGACCAAACTTTGATGAATCTTTAAAAGAACCACTAGTTCTTCCAGCTAGATTCCCTAACTTATTAGTAAATGGATCTAATGGGATAGCAGTTGGTATGGCTACATCTATACCTCCACACAACTTAGGAGAAGTAATAGATGCTACAGTTCATCTAATAGATAGACCAGATGCAGATGTTGAGGAATTAATGGGATATGTTAAAGGACCTGACTTCCCAACTGGTGCAATAATAATGGGAACTGAAAGTATAAAAGAAGCTTACAGAACAGGTAGAGGTAAGATAAAAGTTAGAGCTAGAGCTGAAATAGAAGAACTTCCAAAAGGAAAACAGCAGATAGTTGTAACAGAAATACCATATCAGGTAAATAAAGCGAGATTGGTTGAAAGAATAGCTGAACTTGTAAAAGATAAAAAAATCGAGGGTATATCAGACCTTAGAGATGAAAGTAATAGAAATGGTATGAGAATAGTTATAGAGCTTAAGAGAGATGTAAATGCAAACATCATCTTAAACAATCTATACAAACATTCTCAGATGGAAGAGACTATAAGTGTTATTATGATAGCACTTGTAAATGGAGAGCCAAAATGTTTAAATCTTAAAGAAGTTCTTCACTATTACATAGAACATCAGAAAGATGTTGTAACAAGAAGAACTAAATACGAGCTAAATAAAGCAGAAGCAAGAGCTCATATTTTAGAAGGTTTAAAAATAGCATTAGATAATATAGATGCTGTAATAGAAACAATAAGATCTTCAAAAACTTCTTCAGAAGCTAAAGAAAAATTAGTTGAAAGATTCGGTTTAACAGAAATACAGGCTCAGGCAATCCTTGAAATGAGACTTAATAGACTTACAGGATTAGAAAGAGAAAAAATAGATGCTGAATACGATGAATTAATGAAAAAAATAGCTGAATTAAAAGAAATACTTGCAAGTGAAGAGGTATTACTTGGAGTAATCAAAGATGAAATAATAGAAATAAAAAATAAATATACTGATGAAAGAAGAACTGAAATTCAGCATGCTGAAGGTGAAATAGATGTTATAGACCTTATAGATGAAGAAGAAATAGCTATAACTCTTACTCACTTTGGTTATATAAAAAGACTTCCTGCAGATACTTACAGAAGCCAGAAGAGAGGCGGAAGAGGAATATCTGCTCTTACAACAAGAGAAGAAGATTTCGTAAAACATCTAATAAGTACAACTACTCATAGTAGATTATTATTCTTCACTAACAGAGGTAGAGTATTTAGATTAAATGCATACGAAATACCAGAAGGAAAGAGACAGGCTAAGGGAACTGCAATAGTAAATCTACTTCAGCTTGGACCTGGAGAAAAAATTGCTACTCTAATAGATGTAGATGGCAAAGAAGAAAATAAATACCTTCTAATAGCTACTAAGAAGGGTATGGTTAAAAAGACTAAGATAAGCGACTTCAAAAATATCAATAAATCAGGATTAATCTCAATAGGTCTTAAAGAAGGCGATGAGGTTATAGGAGTTAAATTAACTGATGGCGAACAGGATGTTATGCTTGTAACTAGAAAAGGTATGTCTATCAGATTCTCTGAAAAAGATGTTAGAGGTATGGGAAGAACTGCTATGGGTGTTAAAGGTATTACACTTGGCGAGGGAGATACAGTTGTATCTATGAGCTTAGCTAGTGAAGGTACTGATATGCTTGTAGTAAGTGAAAATGGATTCGGAAAGAGAACAGACCTTGAAGAATACAGAAGTCAGATAAGAGCTGGTAAAGGTATAAAAACTTATAACATATCTGAAAAAACTGGCTCAATTGTAGGTGCTGAAATGGTATCTGAAGATGATGAAATGATGATAATAAACTCTGATGGAGTTTTAATAAGAATCAAAGTAAACGAAATATCTATATTTGGAAGGGTAACTAGTGGAGTTAAACTTATGAATGTAGATGAAGAAGTTAGCATAGTATCTATAGCAAAAATAACTACTGATGAAGAAGATGAAGTAGAAGAATAGATAAAATTAAGGGGTATGCTTGGTTAAAGAGCATACCCCTTTTCTTATATATTATTTTATAGTTATTTCAAGATTATTATTTTCTGCTGTTATAGGAAGTGTTGCATTTACAGAAGTATTGTCTATTTCAACTGAATAAGTTTTGTGTATTAAGCAGTTTACAGGGTCTTCTGTTGTTATAACTAGTGCAAGGCTATGACCAGGTTTAACAGTATATCTAGTTGCATTTAGATATATGTTGTACTCATGATATTCACCTTTTTTAAGCTCTATGCTATTTGTAGCAGTTTCTGGTTCATATCCAGCTTCTGGGTTACAAAGGTCCGCATAAGCACGAGTTATTGGGCGGTAATTTTTGTGAACAGTTTCAAATTCACAAAGGTCAAATGCTGGTAAATCTCCACCATTTATTACACCATTTTCCTGAACTTTTACAACAGGTATTACATTTCTTTCTGGGTCTACTGTCTGTATACTATCAAATTTTTCGTCGCATACATCGTATAACATAGCTACTAGTTTAACGTCGTCCATTCTTCCAGTAACTTTAGAATCTCCAAGTTTCATAGTTAAAGAGTCCGCATCATTTCTATTTTCTGGATTAAAGTTATTTTCTATATCTCCATCTTTTAATGCAGCTTTTAAATTTAAGTGAACTGTTCCTTGGATAGTAAGTTCTTCATCAAGAGGAGCTGTTACAAAACGTTTATTCATATTTGAAGATTTAAGACTCATAGCTTCGTCGAAGTTTTCAGCACAAACACCAGCTGCTTCCCAATCAGTGTCTATTACAGATACACCTGATTCAGCACTTTCTAGTTTCATAGAGAATGCAGTTTCCCAAGAATCGCAAGCTTCCCATTTATTCTGGTCGTAGTTTGTCTGAACTAAAACTTCTGGCATTTCTTCTGCACAGTTGTCTAAATCATATAAATAATGAGATATCCATTTATTTACTATATCATCATAGAAGTTTCCGTCTATAAGTATTCCGTAGTTTTTATTTGCCATAGTAGGAGTTATATGTGGACCCTGATGAACTATTGTTTTAACTGTCTGTCCTGATTTTTTATATGCTTTGTACATCATTTCAAACTGTTTTGTAGATACGTTTTCGTCGTTTAATCCCTGAACTATTAAAGCACTACATTTAATTTTATCGTAGTTTAGACGATAGTTTCCAGCACCCCATAATTCTTCATCATAATCAGAACCACAGCTTAACTGCTGAAGGCTAAGTTCATGGTGGAATGCAGCAATATCATCTAATTCTTTTTCAGATAATGTTTCATCGTTGTATCTACTTGAGCAGAAGTAAGCAAGGAAGCTATTTAAAACTTCTTTTGGCCAATAACGCTGAGAACCCTGCATATTCTGCTGGCTGTACCAGTCAGATATTCCAGCAACTGGAACTATTGTTTTAAGTCCTTCAACACCTGTTGTAGCAACTGCAAAAGGCATAGTTCCCGCATAAGATCTACCTGTCATAGCTACATTTCCGTTAGACCAATCAGCTTTTGTTTCTATTGTACCTTCTCTATCTGCATAAGCAACACGATCTCCGTGAAGCCATTCAACAACAGATTTAAAAGCATCTCTTTCAAATTCAGAACCAACAAAGTTGAATCCATCAGAACCAAGAGCTCCAAATCCTGCACTTATGATTACAGCGAAACCACGAACAAGGTAGTAGTTGAAGTTTTCAAGGTTTTCATATACCATGTTGTCGTTATTTCCTTTGTCTTTGTAATACCAATCAGAAGCATTTGATTTTAATGCAAGATCCATAGCACTTATAGAACCTGTAGGTATACGAGCTGGAACTTCTTTTTTAAGGTCTGCAAAGTCAAATTTTCTATATTCTTTTTCTGCAACTTCTTTCATATGGTCGTAACCATCTTCGTTTACACCAGCGCAGTATGGACGAGCTTCAAATAAAGATGCTGCTTTGTAGTTTCCTTCAACAGCACTTTTAGGAACCTGTATAAGAGTTTTTATAAGGTCTCTTTTTCCATCTCCATCCATGTCATAGTCTGATTCAACGTACACACAGTATCTTACTATTTCTGAAGTAGTTGGATCGTAATTTTCTCCTGTTTTCCCATCTGTGAAAGGAAATACAGGCTGAGCCATTCCGTTTTCAAATACTGGAACTTTACTATATTTAGTCATAACTTTTCTCCCCCTTTGACTATAAGTATAAATATTTTATTCAACAATAAAATGTTTACAAAAATAGTATAGATTTTATCGAAAAATTAGTCAACATTGCAAATTAGATTAAAAAAGTCTGGTATAGCATTAATCTATATTGTTATAAATCTATATATTTATAAACGATAGTATTTTCAAGCACTTCAATTGAAAATCATAAAGGAATTGTGTTAAATTTAAAATGTCAGATATTTTGAATACGTTCAGTTAGTAAATATCTAAAAAATTATGTTTTTAAGGGGGATTTTAAAAATGGCAGATTATCATAAAATGTGGGAAGATCTAGGTATGGATCTTGAAACTCATGACCAATTATGTGAAGTATTACCTCAGGCTTTTGGAGATGTTTATTTATCTCAGGAAAACCGTCCAGAATCAATGGATTACTATGATTTCGTAGTATCTGAAATACACGGTGTTAGACCAGCAGAATTAGTGGAACATCAGAAAAATGGTGGAAAAGTATTTGGTACTTTCTGTGTTTATGTTCCAGATGAAATAGTATTTGCAGCTAAAGCAATAGCTACAGGTCTTTGCGGTGGTTCTCAGTTCTGGGTACCAGGTGGAGAAAAAGTTCTTCCATCTAATACATGTCCATTAATAAAAGCATCAGTAGGTGCTAGATTAGATAGAACATGTCCATTCTTCCGTATAGCAGATATGTACGTTGGAGAAACTACTTGTGATGGAAAGAAAAAAGCATGGGAAATATTAGCTGAAGATGTCCCTGTTCATGTAATGGATTTACCTCAGATGAAGAGAGAAAAAGATATAAAAGCTTGGGCTGAAGAAATAAAAGACTTCAAAAAAGTTGTTGAAGAAGTAACTGGAAATGAAGTAACAGCAGAAAGCTTAGGAGAAAGTATAAAACTTATAAACGATAAGAGAAGAGCTCTTAAACGTCTATATGAATTAAGGAAAAATGAAAAATTACCAATAAGTGGTAAAGACGTATTATTAATATCTCAGATAGCATTCTACGATGATCCAACTCGTTTCACTCAGATGACTAATAAACTTTGTGACGAATTAGAAAAGAGAGTAGAAGAAGGTGTTAGTGTATTCCCAGAAGGAACTAAGAGAATACTTCTAACTGGTACTCCTTTAGCTATACCAAACTGGAAAATACACAACATAATAGAAACTAGCGGTGGAGCAGTTGTATGTGAAGAAATGTGTACTGGTGCTAGATACTTCGAAAATTTAGTAGACGAAACTCAGACAGATTTAGATGGACAGATAGAGGCTCTTGCTAATAGATACATGGGTATAAACTGTGCATGCTTCACTCCAAATAGAGCTAGAATAGATGATATAATAAGATACGCTAAAGAATACAATGTTGACGGTGTTATAGATGTTAACTTAAAATTCTGCAGTACTTACGATGTTGAAGGATTCTTAGTAGAAAGAGAACTTAAAAAAGCAGGAATACCAGTTCTTGGAATAGAAACTGATTACACAGACAGTGATGCTCAGCAGATGAGAACAAGAGTAAGTGCTTTCATAGAAATGCTTGAAAAATAATATATTATTGTTAGAATAATAGTATATTATCATAGAGAACAGATTGTTCTTTAAAGCAAAGGAAATGATGTAAATGAAACAGTATTATGTGCTTTTTAACAACCATGAAAATGGTATGAGATTAAAAAAAGAACTAAATAATGCAAAGATAAAAGCGGTCATAGCGCCAACACCTAGAAAGCTTAGTAAATGCTGCGGAATTTCTCTTATGATTGAAGAGGAAGATATTGAGAGCATAAGAAAAATTGCAGAAGAAAAGAAAATAGAGATTTTGGAAATTGACTGGATTGAAAAAGACTTTAACGCATCTAGAGATAGATATTGCTAAAGTAAATTTAAAAAATTTTATAGAGTTATATAAGGAGATTCCTTTAGAAGGGAGTCTCCTTTTTTATTAAAAAGTATCAAATTATTTTGAAATATAAATGTGCTTTTGAATGAATAAAATATAATTATTTTTTTGTTAGGAGTAGCAATAGTTTTTATAATTAAGTTATAGTTTTATATGTTATAATAATCGTATACGAAAAAAGAGAGGAGCTGATTTTCAATGAGCGGCAAAAAAGGTGGATTGATGATATTTGGTGCAATAGTAGGTTTTGTAGCAGGACTATTTTTAGCACCTAAAAAAGGATCTGAACTTAGAAGGGACGCTAAAGAAAAATTTGACGATATAAAAGAAAATCCAGAAGAAACATTTAAAAGTACTTTTGAGTCTATGAAAAATAAATTAGATACTTTTTCAGAAACTTTATTTGAAGTAGATGAAGATGGATACGAAGATGTTGATTTGGATGATGAAAATATAGTGATAAGCAGAACATTTAAAGAAGTGGAAGATGATATTGATGAAGATATTATTCTAGACCCAGACAAAGAAGAAGAGGAGCTTTAAAATATGAGCGCAATTGGATGGCAGGTATGTGGAGTTTTATTAGGTGTTTCTGCAATAATAATTGCTGTTTATTTAGCAAAAACTTTAAACAGTGCATCTAAAACAATAGATAATGCAAACGGACTTGTGAGTAGGGTTACAAAGATAGTAGATGAAAATGAAAAAGATTTAAATACTATTGTAAAGAGTGCAGCATCTATAACAGAAAATGTAGATAGTATAGTTGAAACTGTTACTAGTATAGGAAGTTACATAAATATATTTAGTTTTGTAAAGAAAAAAAGAAAAAATAAGAAGAAAAAAGATAAATAGAAAAAGGAAGTATTTTTAGGGATATAGTTTAAATTTGGAGGTGTGATATGTCGATAAAAATAGAGTCAGCTTTTAATTTAGAAGAGAATATGTGGAATGTTGCTCTTATTGGAGAACTTGATGTTTCTAGTGCAGAAGTATTTAAAAAATCTCTTAATGATCTTGTTGACGAAAATTCTCAGGATATAAAGATAGACTTAGATAGACTTGAGTATATAGATTCAACTGGATTAGGAGTAATGGTAGGCGTGCTAAAAAGATTGAAAGTCAATGGTAAGGGTATATACCTTAGTAATCCTAAAAGTAACGTAAGAAAGATATTAGAAATTACGGGACTTGATAAAATTTTTAATGTGGAGGGATAAAAATTGACTTATGAAACTATAAAAATGGAGATAAGTTCAAATCCAGAATATGTGAGTATTATAAGACTTACTACTTCAGGAATAGCTAATAAAATTGGTTTTTCAATAGATGATATAGAAGATATGAAAGTTGCTGTTTCTGAAGCATGTACTAATGCTATAAAGCATAGTGATGATGATAAATTTTTTATAACATTTAAAATGTTTGAATCTGGAATTTGTATAGAGATAAAAGACAACGGAAGAGGTTGTGATGTTAAGGCTATAAAAGAGCCTGATTTAGATATGCCTAAGGAAAGTGGCTTAGGTCTGTTTATAATAAAGACATTAATGGACGAAGTAAGTATAGAATCAATAGAAAATGAAGGTACAGTTATTAGAATGACTAAATATTTAGGAGCTGATATTTAATGAAAAGTGTAGCAGGAGCTGCAAACTACCTGGACATGGATACAAAAGAGCTTTTCAGACTGTACAGCGATAACAAGGATATTGATATAAGAAATATTCTAATAGAAAGACATCTTTATCTAGCTAGAATACTTGCTAAAAAATATATAAATAAGGGTGTAGATTATGAAGATATATACCAAGTAGCTTCACTTGCTCTTATTTATGCAATTGATAGATATGATATTAGTAAAGGGTTTGAATTTTCTAGTTTTGCTACTCCTACTATAATAGGAGAGATTAAAAAGTATTTTAGAGATAAAGTATGGACTATGAGAGTTCCTAGAAGAATTCAAGAACTTAGCAAAAAAATAAGTAATGCTAAAATAGCAATTGAGCAAGAGAAAAAAAGACATCCATCAGTTAAAGATATAGCTGAATATATAGGATGTAGAGAAGAAGATGTTCTTGAAGCTATGGAAGCTTCATATAGTTATCAGCCTGTATCACTTGATGCTTCGGGTGGAGATGATTCTGAGGACGATCTTACTCTTTCAGATAGAGTAGGAGTTGAGGAAAAGAACTTTGGCAGCATAGAACAAAAGGATTTTCTTGATAGATTTATGCAGACTTTAAATGAGCTAGAAGTTAAAATTTTAGAAGATAGATTCTTCCATAATAAAACTCAGTCTGTTATAGCAACAGAACTTAATATTTCGCAGATGACAGTATCGAGATTAGAAAAAAAGGTAGTAGAAAAGTTAAAAAAAGAATATGAAAAAATATAAGAGCTTTTAAGTGCTATTCAGTTAATGGATAGCACTTTTTATTTTTAATTTTAAAGTAATAATAGGTAAAAAAATACAAGTTTTTATCTATATATAAATTGATGGTTATAATTTTAAACTATACTTATGCTAAAGTATTGAAAATAAGGTTTTCAAGTGGTAATTTCATAGTTAGAGATTATAATTTTTTAGGGGGTTCTAACTATGAAAGACGTAAGAGCAATGGCAGAAGCAACATCAAAAGGTATGGCAGATTTTGCAGCTAATAAACCAGAAATAGCACAGGGATTTGGGCAGTTTGCAGGAGCAGTTTTATCAGATGGAGCTGTAGATTTAAAAACTAAAGAACTTATAGCAGTAGGTATAGCAGCTTTCAGTAGATGTGAATACTGTATAGTAGGACATGTAAATAATGCATTTAAAGCTGGTTGTACAAAAGAAGAAATATTAGAAGCAGCTGGTGTAGCTATAGCATTTGGTGGAGGACCTGCTTCAGCATATGTAGCAACTACATTAATGGATGCTGTTAATGAATTTGAAAAAGATTACAAATAAATTAAAACTAGTTAATATGTAATTAATATAAAATATAGGTCAATGTGAAATTAATACTTTACATTGGCCTTCTTATATTATAGAATATATTTCATCACTTCAAATAATTGTAAAAATTAACTTTAAAAATTTTTAAAAAAACTTTTTAAAAAGTATTGACGATTAATAAAGAAGATGATAATATAATACTTGCGACGGCGATAAGTCGTAAAAATAAATAAAGAATATGTGGTTATTATAGAAGAGAGGATACACCTGTTCCCATTCCGAACACAGAAGT
>URRU01000030.1 GCA_900550335.1 uncultured Clostridium sp.
AGAAAAAGAAGAATTTTTATTAAATTTTTAAAGAGCATAAAATAATATAAATTTTTTAGAAGTTTTGGGAATAAAAAAAGAGATGTAGAATTCTCTACATCTCTATTATTTACAACAATATTAATTTTTATTTTGATTATACTAATTTGATTGCTTTTTTAGGACATTTCTGCATACATAAATGACATCCTACACATTTGTCCTGATTTATTTCGTGAGATACTTTAAGTTCACCAGATATAGCATCAAATTTACACTGTTTAGCACATATTGTACAACCAACACATAAATCTTTATCTATTGTTACTTTCTGTCTCTTAGCTAAATCTCCTGCTATTACTTTTGTAGGACATTTTTCAACACATACCATACATCCTACACATTTTTCAGGGTCTATTTTAGCTACGTTGTTTTCAACGTGAACTGCATCAAATTTACAATTCTTTTCACATATACCGCAACCTATACATCCAGCAGAGCAGTTATCTTTAACTACTTTACCTTTCTGAGTATTGTTACAGTTTACTATTATTTCCTGAGAAGCTGGTTTTTCAACTATTAATCCTTTTGGACAAACTTCTCTACATTTACCACAGTTAACACATTTTTCTTCGTCAACTACAGCAACTCCATCAACTATATGTATAGCATCGAATCCACAAACAGAAACACAAGTTCCTAATCCTAGACAACCCTGTGCACATGCTTTAGCACCACCGTTAAGGACAGATGCTGCTCTACATTCCTGAACACCATCGTATTCAAATTTATCTTTTGCTTTTTCGCAAGTACCTTTACATATTACATGAGCTACTTTTCTTTCACCAGTTTCAGCTTCTACACCCATTATTTCTCCAACTTTGGCTGCAACTGCTGCTCCACCAACTGGACATGCATTTATAGCTGCTTCACCTTTTACTATCGCTGCTGCACATCCTCCACAACCTGGGTATCCACATCCACCACAGTTTGCTCCTGGAAGTACACCAAGTATTTCTTCTTCTCTTGGGTCAACTTCAACAGCGAATTTTTTTGATGCAAAGTCAAGAATTAATCCGAATATTAACCCTAATGCACCTAATAATATTACCGCTTTTAATATTTCCACTATTCTTCGCCTCCCCGTTTTTATAACTTAATAAGTCCTGTGAATCCTAAGAAAGCGATTGACATTAAACCTGCTGATATTAATGTTATAGGGAAACCTTTGAAAGCTTCCGGAATATCTGACAATTCTAATCTTTCTCTTATACCTGCGAATATTACTATTGCAAGAGTGAACCCTATACCTGCACCACAACCATTGATTATAGTTTCTATTAGGTTGTATCCTTTGTCTATATTAACTATTGCTATACCAAGAACGGCACAGTTAGTAGTTATAAGAGGTAGGAATACCCCAAGAGCCTGATATAGAGATGGACTCATTTTTTTGATTACCATTTCAACGAACTGAACTATAGATGCTATAACAAGTATGAATGCTATAGTCTGAAGATATTCAGTTCCAGTTTTTACTAATAACATCTGTATGAAATAAGTTATAACTGATGCAAGTGTTAAAACGAATGTAACTGCAACACCCATACCTACAGCAGTGTCAACTTTTTTTGAAACCCCAAGGAACGGACATATACCAAGGAACTGAGATGTTATAACGTTATTTACAAGAACTATACTTAAAAATAATAGTACTAAATTCATTCACCTACACCCCCATTATGCCTTTTTATTTTTTAATTTATTGAATCCTGCGAATAAGAATCCTAAAGTTAAGAATGCTCCTGGAGGAAGTATGAATATTAATATTGGAGTGAAGTGTGCTCCAAATAAGCTAAATCCAAATAAGCTTCCGTTTCCAAGTAATTCTCTAACTGCTCCTATTACTGTTAGAGCTAATGTGAATCCTATACCATTTCCAAGACCGTCTGCTGCAGATGCAACTGGACCGTTCTGGCTTGCGAAACTTTCTGCACGAGCAAGTATTATACAGTTAACAACTATAAGTGGTATATATAAACCTAGTGCCTGATCTAGTACTGGTATATACGCTTTTAATAACATACCAACAATTGTAACGAATGTAGCTATAACAACTATGAAAGATGGTATTCTGACTTTATCAGGAATTACCTTTCTTAAAAGTGATATTGCTATATTTGAACATGTAAGAACTACCGCAGTAGATAATCCCATACCCATACCATTTATTGCTGAAGTAGTAACAGCTAGAGTAGGACACATACCTATTACCTGTACAAATGTTGGGTTTTCATCTATTAGTCCATTTTTAAAGACTTTACCGAAACTCATTTAAAACCCTCCTTATTTATTTAATGCGTTGAATACATCTATTGCAGCATTTACACCATTTGTAACTGCTGTTGATGATATTGTTGCACCTGATATTGCAAGTATCTGATTGTCTCCTGATGCACTACCTTTAGCTACTTCAAGAGGTTTATCTGTTTTCTTTCCGTCATACTGTCCATTGAATGCTTCATCTTTAGATTTAGCACCTAGACCAGCTGTTTCTGACATTGTACCTATATCAACACCTGTTATTGTTCCATCTGTTGATATACCTATTATAACTTCTATAGCTCCACCGTATCCGCTTGGAGTTGCTTTGAAAGTGTATCCAACATTTTCAGATCCGTTAAGACCTTCGTAAGCTTCTACAACAAGGCCATTACCTTTTCCTTCAAATTCAGAGGCATCTAACTGTTTGAAATCAGTAGCATCTGGAAGTACAGACTGTCTAAGTTCATTGTTAGCCTGAATATTTCTTTCTTCTATTACTGGAGCTGTTATCTGGTTAGTTCCTGCTAGTAGGAATGATGCTACAGCACTTATAACTAATAATGTTCCACCAACTTTTACTGCACTATTCATTATTTTGCCTCCTTCCCGAATACTCTATTTTTAACGAATTTATCTATTAAAGGAGCAAGACAGTTAACAAGTAATATTGAGTAAGATACACCTTCTGGATATCCACCATATAATCTTATAACTGAAGTGATTACACCTGCAAGAACTGCATATATAACCTGTCCTTTTTTAGTCATAGGAGATGTTGCGTAGTCTGTCAGCATGAAGAATCCTCCAAGCATTAAACCACCTGCCATTAACTGATATATAGCGAACTGTAAGTTAAATCCACCTAAAAGGAAAGTTAAAACAAATACTGTTACTATATATGCTACTGGCATTACATAACTTATAATTCCTTTGTATATAAGATATACTCCACCTAATATAACTAGTAATGCACAAGTTTCACCTATACATCCACCAGTATTTCCAAGGAACATATCTGTTAATGATATATTATTTGAAGCTAATTCTGCTAAACCTGATGGGCCAGCTTTTAAGAAGCTAAGTGGTGTTGCTGTAGATACAGCATCAAGATTAGCTGCAGATACAAAGTTTACACCAGTTTTAGTCCAAGCAGTCATAGCTACTGGGAATGATGCTAATAAGAATGCTCTAGCTGCTAAAGCAGGGTTGACAAAGTTGCATCCTAATCCACCAAATACCATTTTTACAACTACCATAGCAAATATTCCACCTAATAAACACATCCACCATGGAAGTGAAGCTGGAACGTTGAATGCTAATAATAAACCTGTTACAACAGCTGAAAAATCACCTATTGTACTTTTCTTTTTCATTATTTTACAGAATATATGTTCTGATCCTACTGTACCAAGTATACAGAAGAACATAGCACTTAAAGCATTAAGTCTGAAGTAGAATAGACCTGCAAGTGCTGCTGGAACAAGTGCTATAATAACTTGTTTCATTATATATGATGTATCTTCATTACTTCTTACATGAGGAGAAGATGATACTATCAATTTATTTTCCATTGTTTTTCCTCCTGACTTTTATTATTTTTTCTGTGCTGCCTGCTGTTTTCTTCTCTTAGCACCGATTTCTCTCTTAGCTGTTCTTATTGTCTGAACAAGAGGTCTTCTAGCTGGACATATGAATGAACATGAACCACATTCGATACAATCCATTGCGTTCTGTTCTTCAGCTTTATCGAAATCATTTTTCATTGAATATGCACTTATTAATAATGGCTGTAAGAATGATGGACATACATCTGTACATCTACCACATCTTATACAGTTCTGCATTTCTGGAGTTCTTGATTCTTCTTCAGTTAAAAGAAGTATACCTGAAGATCCCTTATTAGTTGATATTTCTGTATGCCACTGTGTGAATCCCATCATTGGTCCACCCATGATAACTTTACCAAGGTTAGTACCTTCTTTGTATCCACCACACTGGTCTATTATTTCATTTACTCTAGTACCTATTTTTGTTATTAAGTTTTTAGGTTCTGCTATACATGGACCTGTTACAGTAGTTATTCTTTCTACTAAAGGCATACCAGTTGTTATAGCATCTGCTATAGCAGCCGCTGTACCAACGTTGTCAACAACAGCTCCTGCAGCTATTGGAAGTCCACCTGATGGAACTTCTCTACCAGTACATGCATATATTAACTGTTTTTCAGCACCCTGTGGGTATTTAACTTTTAATGTAACAACTTCTATTTCTGGGAAGTCTTTTGCTACATTCTGAACAGCTTCTATAGCATCTGGTTTGTTTTCTTCAATTCCTATAAATCCTTTTTTAACATCTAGAACTTTCATTAAAGCTCTACATCCTAAAACAACTTTTTCTGGCTGTTCTAGCATTAATCTGTGGTCAGCTGTTAAGTAAGGTTCACATTCTGCACCGTTAAGTATTACGAACTCTGCAGTTGATCCTGGAGGAGGACATACTTTAACGTGTGTAGGGAATGTTGCACCACCCATACCAACTATACCAGCTTCTTTTATTATTTCTACTATTTCTTCTTTTGAAAGATCTTCTAACTTACCATGAGGTTTAACGCTTTCATGAAGTTCCTCTTTAAAGTCATTTTCTATAACTATACACATACCTTTACCATTTGGTATTTCATGTGGTTCTATAGCTATAACTTTACCTGATACAGAAGAATGTATGTTGGCAGAAACAAATCCACCAGCTTCAGCTATTTTCTGTCCTAGCTTAACTTCATCTCCTACTTCAACTATAGGTTTAGCCGGAGCACCTATATGCTGCTGAATAGGAATGTAAACCACTTTTGGAGCTTCAGCTCTTTCAATTGGCTTTTTGTTAGAGTACTCTTTTCCATGTGGAGGATGTATCCCTCCCTTAAAAGTTAAGAGTTTCATTATTTTACCCCCTATCTATAATAAACAATTTTTCTATCATATATTAGTATACTATATATAATAAAAATACTTAAGTATTGTTAAAAAAATATCTCCATTTTTACACATAAACTTTACAATTCTAACACACAAGATAGTTTTTTCGTTCATTTGATATATACATCTTGTATTAAAGTGCAATATTTATATATATTTTTTTATCTTTAATTGTTTTTTGTCTATTTTTCAACAATTGTATCTTGTATACATATATTGTTAATAAAACACCTTTAAAATTGCAAAACAACCAAAAGTAATAAAAATATATTTTGTAAATTAAGATATTTAGCTTAAACAACACATTTTTCGACTTCTATATTATAATTTAAATCCAAAATTTTTTCAATAATTTTCGTATTTTATCGTCATTTTTTATAAACTCATGAATTTTATCTTTCATTTTCATAATTAATTTGCAAACGTATTCACATTTTTCTCCATCTTCAATACAAAAAAAGGAAGACATCGTCTTCCTTTTAAATTTAAATATTAATTTTATTAAAATCTTCTAGCTCCTAAAAGAACATCTCCGTAATATCCATTTAATGAGCTAACTTTTACTGAACCTGGTTTTGATTGTGTTCCACTACAATGGATAAACTTATCTCCTCCAATATATATACCAACATGGCTTACACCGCTTCCACCAGTGTTGAAGTATAATAAATCTCCTTTTTTGTAGTTACCTTTTTCAACAGGTGTACCAGCCTGTGCTTGATCTCTGGATACTCTTGGAATGTTTATTCCAGCTGCATTTTTATAAACCCACTGAGTATATCCTGAACAGTCAAAGCTTGAAGGGCCATTTCCACCCCATTTATAAGGAACACCTAATAAAGTATATGCATAATCTACTATTTTATCTCCTGTAGCTGAACTTTCTCCATTTCCAAAAGAACCATTATTGCTATTTGAAGAACTTGAGTTTCCAGAGTTTGAATTGTTGGCACTTGAACCTCCATTTACAGGTTCATTTGTAGGAGTTACATAATCTCCACTTATCCAACCTTCTAATCCATTGGCTGTTTTTATTTTGTACCAACCACTAGATTTTTCTTTAACCTCAACAACACTTCCTCCAGCTAAAGAACCTACTATCGCATTGCTAGTTCCTGGACCTTTTCTAATATTCAATCCTTTTGATATAGTTACTTTTACTCTACCTGAAGCAGATGTAGAAGAATTATTCTGTGATGATGAGTTGTTTTGTGATGAACCATTAGATGGGGATTCATTTGCAGAACTTACATACTGACCACTTATCCAACCAGTACTTCCATTTGGTAAAACAACCTTTAACCATCCGCCAGATTTTTCTTGAACTTTAACTACACTTCCTCCAGCTAAAGAACTCATAATTCCATGATTTGTTCCTGGTCCTTTTCTTACATTAAGACCACTAGATGTATTTACTTTTACACTTCCACTAGCTTCTGTAGAATTTTCTTGAGAAGATGGTTTATTTTGAGTGCTTGTATTTCCTGAGCTTGTAGGTGAACCTACTATATATTGGCTACTAATCCAACCTGTTCTTCCATCATTTAATTTAATTTTAGTCCAACCATTGCTATTTTTCTTTATAACCTGAACCTTCGCATTATTTTTTAATGTTCCTATAACAGAACTAGATGTAGAATCAGAACTTCTAACGTTTAGGCTTGTATTTACTGAAACATAAGCTATATATCCTGACTGATTATCTGAAGAACTTGAACCTGATGTATTTCCACCAGAAGTGCTTAAATAATCCCCACTAACCCATGCTTCTTTTCCTGAAGAAATCTTTACTTTTACCCATCCTTTTGATTTTTCAAGAACTGTTACTTTTGTTCCTTTTCTAAGAACTCCTCTTTTGCTGTAGCTTATTCCTGGTCCACTTCTCATATTAAGTGCATCAGCCACAACTGTTGCAGTTTCTAATGCACTCGTATCCGCAGAAGTTGTTGCTATTGCCACTGCACTTATTCCTAAGGCTGCTATTGTCTTTTTCATTAAACTACCTCCCATCTCAATATATTTATAAAATAAATCTCTTTTATTAATTTTACGGTAAAATATTTATATACTTAACTATAGAATATATCATTTTGACAGAATATGCAAAACATTAATAATTTTTTACTTAATTATTTTATTTCTCTTCTACTTAACTATTTTTAATTTTTTGAAGGTGTACACATCTCTATTCCTCTATATTGATCATAGTCATTTAGATAATTTTCTGTTTTTAATCTCTTATTTACAATCATATAGTTATCTTTAACACCTATGCTTATAAATAATGCTTTATCTATACAATATTTTTCAATATCTGCATAAATTTTCTTTATCTGCTCTTCATTAGAAGCATTTTTTATTTCAGATAATTTTTTATTAAGTCCAGAATCATTAGGTACAATATATCTCATTATTTCTGTTATATCAGGAATACTAGATATTTGCCATCCTGTAACGGCTAAATCATAAGATCTATTCCGTAAAGATTTTTGCATTCCTAAAGAGTCTAGTAAAACAACTTCCGATTTAATTCCTGCTAATTTTAAGTTTTCTACTATCATATTTGCAGTCTTAACTCTTTCACTATTTTCTCTATTAACTATTATTTTTAATGTAATAGAATTAATCATAGATTTTATTTCTTTTTCTGTATAATAAGTATTCTCTAATTTTTTCTTTGAATTATTCTTATTATTTTTATCTTTTATATTATTACTCTGTGTTGTTCCTTTTTTACTATTTTTAGAATTATCTTCTTTATTTGTTGTATTTGCATCTGTTTTAGCATTATTAGTTGTAGTCTTGTTAGCTGTTCTAACAACATTAGTTGCCACAACAGAATCAATAGTTTCAGAAGCTATTTTTTCAAATTCTTCTTTATCATTTTCTGTTGCATATATTATATTACGTGTATTTGAAGAAGATTCTATATTTCTAGTTTCTCCTCCTTCAGAGCCTCCAGAGTTTGAATCTCCACCTGAAGTTCCTCCACTATTTCCTCCTGAAGAGTTTTCTGAAGAGTTTTCTGAAGACTCTCCACCTGAAGGTTTACTAGGAGTAGAAGGTTTACTTGAACCAGAGTTGTTTTGAGGTTTGCTAGGCTTTTGAGGTGTTCCACCCTGAGAGTTAGAACCACCTGTGTTATTACCTCCAGAACTAGAATTTACCTTATTATTTGGTTTATTTGTAGCATTTACCTCTGTTTCTTTTATTTTATCTTTTTTACTTATTTTTATCTTCTTCATATATTTCTCTGCATTTTCTGTACTATGCTCCATATTTTTTATTGAAGGTTCATAGTATTTAGATTTTGAGTTAACAGGTATATTTACAGAATGTACATTACCCATATATCCATTTTCTATTATTGCCTCTCTATCTATTGCAGAAACTATAGCTCTTCTAAAGTTTTCATTTGCTAAAAGAGGATTTGATTGATTTATTAAAATTGCATCATAATCTCTTCCTTCATATTTCTTTATATCAAACCGGTTATTTTGGAACCGGCTAAGATTATTTGAATCCGCCTTAACCATATCACTTTCTAAGGCCTCAACAGTAGATACTACAGCTCCCCCATCTGGAACTATATTCACATCTATGTTCATAGCACTCTTAGGCACATCAGCGTAGTAATCTTTATTTACCTCTAGTATTATCCCATCTCTTTCTGAATAACTTTTAATTTTATAGATACCATTTCCAATTTTATTAGAATTTGTATCATTTATATCCTTACCTGAAAGTTGATTTTTACTAATTATTGGGAATGTGAGATTTTCTTTTGCAAATGCATTTTTATTTTTAAATTTTATAGTAAGGTCTTTTTCTCCTGTTACAACTACATTAGATATATTTTGAACCATGTAGTTATACGGACTTTTTTTATTAGATCTTATAGACGATACTGTAAATGCGACATCATCGGCTGTAATCGGATTACCATCATGCCATTTTGCATCTTTTAAAACTATATCTATCCGTTTCCCATCTGAGGATATTTTGCTATTTTTTACCAATTTTGGTATAGCATTGTAATTTTTATTTAGTTCAAAAAGTCCATCATAAACAAGATTTAATACATTTAAAACACTCTCATCTGTATTAGTAAGAGGGTTTATTGTACTAGGTTTCTGTATAGCTAGTTGTATTTTATCTGAATATGTTTTTTTATTACTTGTATTAGACTCTTCTTTTTTGTCATTTTTAACAGCCGAACAACCCCCTACTGCAAGGGCTACAGCTAATATAATACTAATAATCTTAGTTTTCTTCATCTAATTTGCTTCCTTCCCGCAGTATATTTTTTTATACATAGAATAATTCTTATTAACCTTATCTACGTATTTTAAAGTTTCTTCAAAGGGAATATCATGAAGATTTACTCCGTCCTTGCTATATTCTTCATCTTCTAGCCACTTTCTTACATTTCCAGAACCTCCATTGTAAGCTGCTATAACTAAATCCCTTTTACCAAACTCTTTATAAAGTCTAGATAAATACCAACATCCAGTCTTTATATTTGTTTCTGGCTCAAATATTTTTTTACTATCTATTCCTATTTCTTTCTCCGCCCATTCAGCAGTTGTATCGCTTATTTGCATAAGCCCCTTAGCACCTTTATGTGATTGAGCATCTGGAATAAATTTACTCTCTGCCTTTATAACGCTGTATACTAAATTTTCATCTATATTGTACTCTTTTGAATACTTTTGAACGTATTCACTATATCTTCTTGGATAAAACATTGTTTCAATAGATTTAAAATTGAAGCCTATAAAAATTATTGAGAATAAAACCAAAGCTAAAATAATTTTAAATTTACTTTTCTTCAATTTTTTCCTTTAGGCTATTAATCAATTTTTCAGCCTCTTTCTCTAATTGTTCTATTGTTCCTGAATTGTCTACAACAAATTCAGCATATTTTACTTTTTCATCTTGAGGCATTTGTGATTTTATTCTACCCATAGCATCCTCTTCACTACAATTATCCCTAAGAACAACTCGCTGTAATTGAACCTCTTCAGAACATGTTACAACTACTAAAGTATCTAGCATATTCATAAATCCAGCTTCTATAAGAAGTGCTGCATCTACTACAGCTATTTTTTTGCCAAATTTTTCATATTTATTTAAGTCATCTTTAATCATATTTTGTATGACTGGATGCGTTAAACTGTTCAATTTTTCTAATTTATAATCATCATTAAAAACTATTTTCCCAAGATTTTTCCTATTTAGAGTACCGTCTTTATTAATTACCGAAGATCCAAAGCTCTTTTCTATATCTCTTAGTAATTCTTTATTTTCGTATATTTCTCTTCCTTTTATATCTGCATCAATTATAGGTATGTCATGTTTTTTTAATATATTTGAAAGGCTGCTTTTGCCACAGCCTATACTTCCTGTAAGTCCTACCTTTAACATATAATCACCTACTTTGTTTCATACCAAGAAACACCTGTGTTTAAATCAACAGTAAGAGCAACTTTCATATCTACTGCATTTTCCATTTCTTCTCTAACTATTTTTTCTACTTTTTCAAGTTCATCTATAGGTGTTTCAACTATAAGCTCATCGTGTACCTGAAGTATTAATTTTGATTTAAGCTCTTCTTTTTCTAATCTTCTAAACACATTGACCATAGCTATTTTTATAATATCTGCTGCACTTCCCTGTATAGGGGCGTTCATTGCAGCTCTTTTCCCTCTATTTCTCTCCATAAAGTTCTTTGATTTTATCTCCGGAATATATCTTCTTCTATTGAACATTGTCTGAGAATATCCGTCTTTTTCTGCAGTTTCAATTATATTATCCATAAATTCCTTTATTTTTTCGTATTTTGCAAAGTAACTTTCTATATACTGTTTTGCCTGTGGTACAGGTATATTTAAATCCTCAGATAGACCAAAATCTGTTTTTCCATATATTATACCGAAGTTTACAGCTTTTGCAGCACTTCTAAGCTCTGGAGTAACTTCTTCAACTGGTACATTAAATACCTGAGATGCAGTTTTTCTATGTATATCCTCTCCATGTTCAAACGCTTCTATCATATTCTGGTCACCACTCATATGAGCTAATACTCTAAGCTCTACCTGAGAATAATCGGCATCTACAAGTCTTTTTTCATCATCAGATACAAATACCGCTCTAAGTCTTCTACCAATTTCCATTCTGACAGGTATATTCTGTAAATTGGGCTCTGTAGAAGAAATTCTTCCTGTTGTAGTTATTGTCTGATTGAATGTAGAGTGTATTCTACCATCTATCGGATTTATAAGAGCAGTTAATCCTTCAACATACGTAGAATTTAATTTAACTATCTGTCTATATTCACCTATTTTATCTATAATAGGATGTTTGTCTTTTAATTTTTCAAGGACCTCTGCATTAGTTGAGTATCCTGTTTTAGTTTTCTTTATTACAGGTAGTTCTAATTTTTCAAATAAAATTACACCGAGCTGTTTTGGAGAATTTATATTGAATTCCTCACCTGCATATCCGTATATTTCTTCTTCAAGAGAAGATATTATCTTTGTAAACTCTTTTCCTAATTCAGCAAGCATTTCCTTATCAACTTTAATACCTGTGTATTCCATATTTCCAAGTACTTCAACTAAAGGCATTTCAACATCATCAAATAATTTTTCTATTTTTGTATTTTCTATTTCTTCCTTCATTTTAGGCATTGCATTAACTACTGTATTTAAAACCGAAGAAATATATCCTGAAAGCTCTTCTTTTGTTAAATTCTCGAATTTTTTAGCTTTTACACCTTTTCCAAGTAACTCTTCTTTAGATTTAACTGATTTCATAAGATATTTCATAGCTATTGCACTGCATTCACTTGTGTTAGTAGATGTAGAGTCTATTAAATACTCTGCTATAGCTATATCAAATGACATCCCCTTTAAAACCACTCCATAAGGCATAAGAGCTACATAATCCTCTTTCATATTATATCCATACTTCTTTATCTCATTAGACTCTAAAACCTCTCTAAATGCGTCTAATCTATCTTCATGAATGTAGAATACTTTATCTCCGTCTAAAGTTATATACATGCATATTATATTTTTTTCTAATAAATTTCCTTCTCTTGTAACTGTCTTTAATGCAATTGCACCATTTTCTTTTATAAGAGATATTATATTTGAAGGATCTGTATCATAATCTATTTCTAAATTGTCGTTATTTTCCTCTAATTCCTGTGTTCCACTCATATCCATAACCTTTTTTATAAGGCTTGTAAATTTAAAGAACTGGAATTTTTCTATAACATCATCTACTTTATAGTCTCCAAATATCATTTTATCTAAATCAAATTCTATTGGAACATCTCTTACAATAGTAGCAAGCCATTTACTATGTATTGCCTCATCTTTATTTTCTTCTATTTTTTTCTTAATACTTCCTTTTAGCTCGTCTGTATGTTCAACTAAATTTTCTATACTTCCAAACTGTTTTATTAATTTTATACCTGTTTTTTCACCTACTCCCGGTACACCAGGTATATTATCAGATTTATCTCCCATAAGTCCTTTTAAATCTATAAACTGTGTCGGAGTCATTTCATATTTTTCTATTACTGAATCATAGTTATACTCCTCAACATCAGCTACACCTTTTTTAGTTATAAGTGTAGTAGTCTTATTAGATGCTAACTGTATAGCATCCTTATCTCCAGTAACTATAAATACCTCAAATCCATCTTCTTCTGCAGCCTTAGATATAGTACCGATTATATCGTCTGCTTCGTATCCATCTATTTCAAATCTCTCTATTTTAAATGCATCTAATAATTCCTTTAATGGTTGCATCTGTTCAAACAACTCTTGAGGCATTTTTTTTCTTCCAGCCTTATAATCGCTGTATTCTTTATGTCTAAATGTTGGAGCTTTTCTATCAAATGCAACACTTATGTGTGTTGGTTTGTATATATCTATCATTTTAAATAGCATTGTAGTAAAACCATATATTGCATTTGTATGAAGTCCTTCTTTATTATCCATTGTCTGTGGTAGAGCATAAAAAGCTCTATTTATTATTGAGTTTCCATCTATTATGATGAGTCTTTTATTCAAATTTATCACTCCGTTTTCCATTTTTTATTTCATTTTTTCTATTCAATATTTTTAATATATTACTTATATTATATTATCAT
>URRU01000031.1 GCA_900550335.1 uncultured Clostridium sp.
TACATATTAGAAGACATTCTTACAGGAAGAAGTAAGTATGTATAATCTATTTCATCATCTACAGGTTTAACTATACAAGGATTTACATTTGTTGTAAATTCTATGTATATTTCTTCACTGTCTATATATCTAAGACCTTCCATTAAATATCTTGAGTTGAATGCTATATCTAAATATTCACCTTCAAGCTCTAATGCAACTTCTTCATAAACATTACCTCTATCAGTGTTTGAGGTTATAACCATAGCATCATCTCTTATAGATAATTTTATAAGGTTATTTCTTTCAGACTGAGAAAGTAGTGAGGCTCTTTCTATACTGTTTAAAAGTGATTTTGCTTTTAATTTTACTCTAGAATTATATTCTTTTGGAAGTAGTCTGTTATAATCTATGAAATCTCCTTCTAATAATCTTGTTATTACTTTAGTATCTCCTAGCATGAACACAGCATTTTTTTCAGTAAATCCTACGTTTATACTTCCTTCACCTGACATTAAACTATTTATATCTACTAATGTTTTTCCAGGTATTATAACTTTTACATCTTTTGTAAAACTATCTATTGGGCAACTTCTAACCGCTAATCTATATCCATCTATTGCCACAAGACTGGCTTTTCCATTTTCTGCTTCTAAAAGTTCTCCCATTAAAACTGGTTTTGTTTGATCCTGAGATATTGCAAAAGACGTCTGTTTTATCATATCCTTTAATAATTCTTGAGGAATAGTATACATTTCACTTTCTTCTACATCAGAAAAAGCTGGATATTCTTCTGCTAGATGTCCCTTTATTGTAAATCTTGAATTTTCACAGTAGATGTGTACATTACTATTTGAATCAGTTTCTATCTGTACAAATGAATCCGGTAGTTTTCTAACTATATCTCCAAATAATTTGGCATCAAGTACTATTTTTCCATCTTCTTCTATTTCAGACTGAACAAAAGTTTCTATTCTTATCTCTGCATCAGATCCAGTAAGTTTTAAAGCTCCATTCTCAGTTGATAATAAGATACCTTTTAATAAGTCTATAGTTGTTCTACTATTAATAGCTTTTTGAACTATACTTATCTTTTGAGATAAAATTTTCTGATTGCATATAAGTTTCATTTTTTTCCTCCTTAGTTGTTTTGTGGATATTTTTTTATTCCTAAAACTAAATAATTATATAAGAAACTTAGTAGTAATAGTAGTAGGGGCTGTTATTAATGTTGATAATGTCGATTATCCTTAAAATTTCAATAAAAAAGCCTGTAGATAGTTTGTGTATATCTACCTTGACAATAGTATATTAAAATGTTGATAAAATATGGATAAAAGTTATCAACATTTTATTCTATATTTATCAACAAGGATAATGTTAATAGTTTTTATCAGCATTTATTAAAATATCCCAATTTTTGTTGCACTACCCTTTTAAATCATTTATGATTTTTTCAACTTTTAATTTTAAATCAATATTTTCTTTTAAATCTTTGCTTATTTTGTCGCAAGCATGTATTACAGTAGTATGATCTCTACCTCCAAATTCTTCACCTATCTTAGGAAGTGAAAGATCAGTTAAATCTCTAGAAAGGTACATTGCAACCTGTCTAGGATATGCAATTGCTCTAGTTCTCTTTTTAGAATTAAAATCTTCCATTTTAATATCGAAAACTTCGGCAACTTTTTCTTTAATTCTTACTACATTTATTTCAGAAGTATTATAAGATACGATTATATCCTTTAAAGCCTCTGTTGCTACTTCAAGAGAAACTTTCTTTTTAGTTAAAGAAGAATAAGCCATTACACGAGTAAGAGCTCCTTCAAGTTCTCTTATATTAGATTTTACATTTTTAGCTATGTAGTCAGTTACCTCATCAGGAACTTCTGTGTTATCCATCTGAGCTTTTTTTCTAAGTATTGCTATTCTAGTTTCAAAATCTGGTGGCTGAATATCAGTTATAAGGCCCATTTCAAATCTAGATCTTAGTCTTTCTTCTAGTGTAGGTATATCCTTTGGCGGTCTATCACTAGAAATTATTATCTGTTTGTTTGCTTCATGAAGAGTATTAAATGTATGGAAGAATTCCTCCTGAGTTCTTTCTTTTCCGGCAATAAATTGAACGTCGTCTATTAAAAGAACGTCTACATTTCTATATTTATTTCTAAATTCCTCATTTTTATCATCTTTTATAGAGTTTACAAGTTCATTTGTAAATTTTTCAGAAGAAACATATACAACCTTTTGAGTGCTGTCAGTTTCTAATATATGGTGCCCTATAGCTTGCATAAGATGAGTTTTACCAAGTCCAACGCCTCCATAAAGGAATAGAGGGTTATAAGATTTTGCTGGAGACTCTGCTACTGCAACACATGCAGCATGAGCAAAACTATTGCTATTACCTATAACAAAAGTATCGAAAGTATATTTAGGATTTAAATTACTTTCGTATTTAGTAGGAGCTTTTGCAGATTTAGATGTAGAACTTGTAGATTCAGAATTTATATCCTTAATTAGAGAATCCATTTCTTCTTCACTGCCTAAAACTATAACCTTTATATCTTTTGCAGTAACCTCTTTTACTATTCCAACAATAAGAGAGTGGTATCTATTATTTAATATATCTTTATTAAAATCGCTATTAGCACAGATATACAATGTATTGTTGTCTAATAATAAAGGTTTAACTGTAGCAAAAAAGGCTTTAAAAGCTACAGCAGAAACTTCTCCTTTTAAAATTTGAAGCACTTTTTCCCACAGAGAATTGATGTCCATATTTTTATCCTCCATTTTCCGATGCATAGTTTTCAACATAATTATCAACAAAATTTTTTGTGGATATTGAAAAAATAGATACATTGTTGATATTATATAAATGCTGTTGATAAATGTTATATAAATTAAAAAAATTAACATGTTTAAAAAATATAAACAAACCTGTTTATATAATTATAAAGACTTTAAACACGTTAAATTCAATGAAATAATAACGTTTTGTGATGAGTGATTAAATTTTATACACAGATATATCCACAGACTGTGCATAACTGTTGATATGTTAATAACATTTATCAACATTATTAACAAGTATAATTATAATATCAAAATAACAACGAAACTTCAATAACTTATCCACAATATAAACGTATTAAAATTTATTATTTATCAACAATTAAATTTGAGGTAAATAGAGCTAATTTTTTTATCAAAAAAATGGTTTCTAAAAAAGGTCTTGCAAGGTGTTGGTATATTTTGGTAATATAAAGGAAACTTTCAAAAGATATAAGAGTTTATATCATTATATGGAAATTAATTTTATCCTCACAAAAGGTGTTGCAAAAAATGTTTACAGATAATCAAAAATTATTTATTCAACGTGAAAAATTCGTTGACAACACCAGGCAAAGTAATTATAATAATATGTGTTATGTTTACTTTGAGGGTAAAAGTATATTTTTTATAAATGGAAATTAATGTGAAAGGCGGTGCTATAGAATGAAAAGAACTTATCAACCAAAGAAAAGACAGAGAAAAAAAGAACACGGATTCAGAAAAAGAATGAAATCTGCTAACGGAAGAAACGTGTTAAGAAGAAGAAGAGCTAAAGGAAGAAAGAGATTAACTCATTAATTAAAAAAAGCCGCTTGTAGAGTGGCTTTTTTTGTAAAATTTATCGAGTTAAACTGTGTTTATTGGAGGAAATTATGGAATTTAATAACACTAAAGGTATTAAGAAAGACTACGAATTTAGAAAAATATATAAACACGGTAAATCTTTTGCAAATAAATATTTAGTAGTCTATATATTAAAGAATAAAACTGATCAAACTAGAATAGGTATTTCTATATCTAAAAAAGTAGGGAATGCTGTTACTAGAAATAGAATCAGAAGACTGATAAAAGAGACCTATCGATTAAATATCGATGAAAATATAAAGAAAGGCTACGACTTAGTATTTATTTCCAGAGTAGCGGCTAAAGATGCAACTTACAAGGATATTGAAAAAGCTATGACTCATTTAATGAGAAAAAATAAGCTTTTAAATGAATAAGGGGGTCTTATAGATTGGATACAATAAGGAATTATATAGATAAAATCGGAAAACTTCTTACAAAAGGATGTATTGGATTGGTGAGATTTTATCAAAAATATATATCGCCTTTAAAAGGTCCAACGTGTAGATTTTATCCTACCTGTTCTCAATACTCTATAGAAGCATTTAAGAAATATGGATTTTTGAAAGGATTATATTTGACAATAAGAAGAGTCTTAAAATGTCATCCGTTTCATCCAGGTGGCTACGATCCATTGAAGTAAATCTATTTTGTAGGAGGTACAAGAAGTGACCAACTTAATAGGAAAATTATTTGGAAACATTCTAGGGGCAATATATGGCTTTACAGGAAGCTACGGAATAGCAATTATACTATTCACTTTTTTAGTTAAATTACTATTAATGCCACTTACAATCAAGCAGACAAAATCTACTGTTGCAATGCAGGAGATAACACCAAGAGTTAATGAAATACAGGAAAAATACAAAAACAATCCTGAAAGACAGAACAAAGAAATGATGGAACTATACCAGAGAGCTAACATAAATCCTATGGCAGGATGCTTACCTCTACTTATACAGTTCCCTATATTAATAGGATTATTCAACTTACTTAAAGATCCAGTAGGCTTAGGAGCTTTTGCTAGTCAGGCTGCTTTCAACCAGGCTAACGGACAGTTCTTATGGATGCGGAATCTTACTAATCCGGATACTATATTAGCTATATTATCTGGGGCAAGTGCATTTATAATGCAGAAAATAATGACTCCAAAAGAACAGGTTAACGGCCAGATGAAAATGATGACATACATGATGGCTGGTCTATCATTCTACTGGGGATTCATATTCCCTGCAGGGCTTACTTTATACTGGACAATAAGTAATATATTCGCTATATTACAGCAGGTAATAGTAACAAAACCTCTAAAAGCTAAATTTGAAGCTGATATGAAGGAGGCTAGTAAAAATGGCAAAAAAAATAAAAATAAAAAGTAAATCACAGGAAGAAGCTATAAAAAAAGCTCTTTTAGACCTTGATGTATCAGAAGACGATATAGAAGTTGTAGAGTTAGAAGCTCCAAGCAAAGGATTTCTAGGATTTATAGGATCTAAAGAAGGTCTTTATGAAATAACTGTTATAGAAAGAGAAACAGACGTTGCTAAATCATTTATAGAAACACTTCTTAAAAATGCAAAAGTAAATGCTGATGTTGAAGTTAAACAGGAAGACAACCTTATAAAAGTAAATATAAAAGGCGATGAAGCAGCTTGTTTAATAGGTAGAAGAGGAGATACTCTTGATTCTATCCAGTTCTTAACAGGATTAGCTTTAAACAAAATAAACAAAGATTCTCACACTAGAGTACTTGTAGATATAGAAAACTACAGAGAAAAAAGAGAAGAATCTTTAATAAGATACGCTAATAAAATGGCTAGAGAAGTAGCCAAAACTAAAAAAACAAAAAAACTTGACTATATGAACCCATATGAAAGAAGAATAATACATTCAGCTCTTCAGAATGACAGATATGTTATAACATATAGTGAAGGAACTGATCCATATAGAAGATTAGTAATAGAATACAAAAGATAAAGAAAAATATTGCCTCCTATTGTTATAGGAGGTTTTATTTTTGGTATAATAGTATATATATTTTTTAAACGTGCAAAGAGGTGATAAATTTGTTTATAGATGATACAATAGCAGCAATTGCAACAGCACCTGGAGAAGGTGGAATCGGGATAATAAGAATAAGTGGACCAAAATCACTAGAAGTTGCTGAAGAGATATTTTTCTCAATGTCAGGAAAGAAAATTTCTGAATATCCAGCTAGAACATTAATATTTGGAAATATAAAAGACGGAGATAAAAAAATAGATGAGGTACTAGTTGCATATATGAAAGGGCCAAACTCTTATACAGCTGAAGATGTTATAGAAATAAACTGTCATGGTGGATTTATTTCTGTAAAAAGAATACTAGAATTAGTATTATCTAAAGATGTAAGACTTGCTGAAGCTGGAGAATTTACAAAGAGAGCATTCTTAAACGGAAGAATAGATTTATCTCAGGCAGAAGCGGTAATAGATGTAATAAATGCAAAAACAGATAAGGCACATGAAGTGGCTGAAAATCAGCTTGATGGATCTTTATCTAATAGAATAAGAGAGTTTAGAGATAAAGTAACTGAGTTATTAGCTCAAGTTGAGGTTGCTATAGACTATCCAGAAGAGGATATAGAATTTATAGCATACACTACTCTAGAAGAAAAAACTAGGGAATTAAACAAAGATATTAAAAAATTATATGAAACATCAGAAAGTGGAAAAATATTTAGAGAAGGTTTAAAAACTGTAATAGTTGGTAAGCCAAATGTTGGTAAATCATCTCTTCTAAACAGTATCCTTGGTGAAAATAGAGCGATAGTAACTGATATACCAGGAACAACTAGAGATGTTATAGAAGAGTTTGTAAATATAAAAGGAATACCTTTAAAAATAGTAGATACTGCAGGTATAAGGGAAACAGACGATGTAGTTGAAAAAATAGGTGTTGAAAAATCAATGGCATCATTTGATACAGCAGACCTAATAATAATGGTTGTAGACTCTTCATCAGAACTATCTGAAGAAGATAGAGAAATATTAGAAAAAGTACAGGGCAAGGAAACTATACTTCTACTTAACAAAACAGATTTACCTCAGGTAATAGATGAGGAAGAAGTTAAAAAATATGTAAATGAAGAAAATATAATCAAAATTTCTGCACTTCATAACGAAGGTATAGAAGATGTACATGATAGAATAGAAGCTATGGTATATAAGGGAGATATAAAAAGCTCTTCAAATGTTATAATAACAAACTCAAGACATAAAGATGCACTTTATAGAGCAATGAAATCTGCGGAAGATGCTATGAGAGCAATAGAGGATAGAATGCCTCTTGATTTTGTTGAAGTTGACTTAAAAAATATATGGGATTATCTAGGATATATAAACGGAGATACAGTAAGTGAAGATTTACTAGACAACATATTCCATAATTTCTGTATAGGAAAATAATTATAATAAACAACTAAATAAGTTGAAAAATATGGGCGAAATTCGCTTTTTATATAAAGGTTTTTCATGGAACATTTGTAGAACAAAGTATATATGAAAAATTAGAACGTATAAATTATATAAGAAAGGTGGAAAAAGATGAGAAAATTTGAAGCTGAAAGCTACGATATAGTAGTTGTCGGAGCTGGACATGCTGGATGTGAAGCTGCACTTGCTTCTGCAAGAATGGGACACAAAACAGCTATGATAACAATGTCACTAGATTCTATAGCGGCACTTGCTTGTAACCCTTCAATAGGTGGAACAGGAAAAGGACATCTAGTTAGAGAGATAGATGCACTTGGTGGAGAAATGGGTCTAAATATAGATAAAACATTTATCCAGAGTAGAATGTTAAATACCGCAAAAGGACCTGCTGTACATTCTTTAAGAACTCAGGCAGATAAATTTAGATACCATGAAGAAATGAAAAAAACTATAGAAAATCAGGAAAATCTTGATTTAATAATGGACGAGGTTGTAGAAATAGCCCATGATGGTCAGACTGTAACAGGGGTAATAACTAGAATGGGAGCTATATACAGAGCAAAGGCTACAATACTTGCTACTGGAGTATATCTAAATTCAAAAATATTTATAGGTGAAGTATCATTTAATGAAGGGCCAAATGCATTAGGATATGCAGCATATCTAACAGATAGCTTAAAAGAGCTTGGACTTAGAATGAGAAGATTCAAAACTGGAACACCTTGTAGAGTACATAGAGATAGTGTAGATTTTTCAAAAATGGATAGACAGGATGGAGATGCGAAAATAGTTCCGTTCTCATTTATGAACGATAAAATAGAAAGAGAACAGGTTCCATGCTACCTAACTAGAACTACTGCCGAAACAAAACAGATGATAGAAGAAAATATAAAAAGATCTGCTATGTATGGTGGGGAAATAGAAGGAGTTGGGCCTAGATACTGTCCATCAATAGAAGACAAAATAGTGAGATTCTCAGACAAAGAAACTCATCAGATATTCATAGAACCAGAAGGACTAAACACAAAAGAAATGTACGTTCAGGGGCTTTCTACAAGTTTACCTTTTGAAATACAGAAAGACATGTACAAGACTGTATTAGGTCTTGAGAATGTTAAAGTAATGAGACCTGCTTATGCAATCGAATACGACTGTATAGACCCAACACAGCTAAAACTAAACCTTGAAATAAAAGGTGTAGAAAACTTATTCAGTGCGGGACAGTTCAACGGAACATCTGGATATGAAGAAGCTGCAGCACAGGGATTAATAGCTGGGATAAATGCGGTTAGAAAAATAGAAGGAAAAGAGCCATTTACACTAGATAGATCAGAAGCATATATAGGTGTTCTTTTAGACGACCTTGTAACTAAAGGAACTAATGAGCCTTATAGAATGATGACTTCAAGATGTGAATATAGATTATATTTAAGACAGGACAACGCAGATATGAGACTTACTGAAAAAGGATACGAAATAGGTCTTGTAACTGAAGAAAGATATAATAAATACCTAGCTAAAAAAGAAATGGTAGAAAAAGAATTTGAAAGATTAAAAGAAGTTAGAGTAACTCCAAAAGAGTCAAATGAAATAATGGAAGCTCATGGATTTGCTAAGCTAAATGTAGGATTATCTTTATACGAATTCTTAAAAAGACCAGAAGTTGACTATGCATTAATCGACGAACTTGGAAAAGGTGCTGGTGATGATGTACCTGACTACGTAAAAGAGCAATGTGTAATAGTAACTAAATACGAAGGATACATAGACAAACAGCTAAAACAGATAGATCAGTTTAAAAAGCTAGAAAGCAAAAAATTAAGCGAATCAATAAATTACTCTGAAATAGAAGGATTAAGACTAGAAGCTAGACAGAAACTAGATGCAATAAAACCTAACTCAGTTGGACAGGCATCGAGAATATCTGGTGTTTCTCCAGCAGATATATCTGTACTTCTTGTATATCTTGAACAGATGAGAAGAGGTAAGAAAAATGACTAATGCAAATAGAGAGCTATTAAAAAATGGAATAGAAGAATTTGGTCTGAAAGCAGATGATAAAACATTAGATAGATTTAGAATGTACAGAGAACTTCTTGCTGAATGGAACCGGAAAATGAATCTAACAGGAATAGACGACGAAAAAGGAACATACATAAAACACTTCCTAGATTCTGTATCTGCTGTAACAGGTGGATATATAAAAGACGAAATGTCTATAATAGATGTAGGAACAGGTGCAGGATTCCCAGGAGTTCCACTAAAGGTGTGTTTAGAAAATACAAAGGTAACACTATTAGATTCTTTAAACAAAAGAATAAACTTCCTTCAGGAAGTATGTAATCAGTTAGAGCTTGAAGATGTAGAATTTATACATGGTAGAGCAGAAGATTTTGGAAAAAATCCAGATTACAGAGAACAGTACGATATAGCTACAGCTAGAGCTGTTGCTGGACTTCCAATATTAATGGAATTTTGTGTACCATTTATAAAAGTTGGAGGATACTTTGTATGTTTAAAAGGGCCTAATGCTGACTTAGAACTTGAAGAATCTAAAAAAGCGATGGAAGTTCTTGGGATAGAATTTGTTGAAAAGCTAGATATAAAGCTACCAGAGACAGATTTAAATCACAACATACTAGTATTCAAAAAAGTATCTGAAACACCTTCAAAATATCCGAGAAAAGCTGGTAAACCAGCAAAATCACCGATAAAATAATTTCCCGGAAAATAATTCTATAGAGTAAGAGAGGATAATTATGGGAGAAAAAAAGATAATAGAAGTAGAAATAGATAGTATACTGCCAAATCCATATCAGCCTAGACTTCACTTTTCTGATGCTGCACTAAAAGAATTAGCTGAATCTATAAAAGTGCATGGAATTATACAGCCTATAACTGTTAGAGAAAAGGATGGACAGTATGAAATAGTTGCTGGCGAAAGAAGATTTAGAGCAGCTAAGTTAGCAGGACTTGAAAAAGTACCAGTTATAATAACAGATATGGATGATGAAGCATCTGCGGTTGTTGCAATGCTTGAAAACCTACAGAGAGAGGATCTAGATTATTTAGAAGAAGCTGTAGGATATAGCAATTTAATAAAAGAACATGGATTTACACAGCAGCAGCTTGCTGAAAAATTAGGAAAAAGTCAATCTACAATAGCCAATAAGATAAGACTTTTAAAACTTCCTGAAAATATAAGAAATGAGGCTATGGAAAAAGGTCTATCAGAAAGACATACTAGAGCTCTTTTAAAGCTTTTAAAATTAGATAATGAAGAAATTATCATAAAAGCAATAGATAAAATATCTAAAAATCAAATGACAGTTAAAAAAGCTGAAACAATGATAAAAGATATTCTTGAAAATCCTAAAGAGGAACCAAAGACAGAGGAAGAGCCACCTAAAAGAAATGTCAAAGCTATGATAAATATGAGAATATATCTAAATACTATAAAACAGGCTTATGACATGATAAAAAATACTGGAATAGATGCCCAGTATAAAGAAGTTGAAAAAGACGATTATGTCGATGTAATTGTAAGAATACCAAAAAGAAAATAAATATATTAAATAAAAGCTACTACATTTAGAAATAATGTGGTAGCTTTTTTCTTTATGAGATACAATAAAATTATCTATAATACTATATATATAAATATATCTACTTTTTAGATAGGAGAGTTAAATCATGAAAGAAATTGAAATGTATAAAATATATCCAAATAAAAATCAGCCAAGAAAAAATTTTGATGAAGAAAAAATACAGGAATTAGCTGACTCAATAAATAAATACGGACTATTGCAGCCAATAATCCTAAAAGAAGATTCAAACGGAGAGTATATGATAATCGCAGGTGAAAGAAGATTTACCGCATGTAAAAAACTAGGAATGAAAAAAATACCTGCGATAATAAAAGATGTTTCATACGAGGAAATAGATAAACTTGCTATAATAGAAAACCTTCAAAGAGAGGATTTAAGCCCTGTTGAAGAAGCAAAGGCCTATAGACGCTTAATTGAAAAGTACAATCTTACACAGGTGCAGCTATCCGAATCTGTAGGAAAGAGCAGGCCTTACATAACAAACAGCATGAGACTATTAAACCTTTGTGAAAAGGTCTTGGATATGTTGGATAAGGGTGAAATAAGTTCTGGACATGGAAAGGTACTTTTAAGAGTTGAGAATAAAGATGAGCAAGAAAGACTTGCGAAAAAGATTGTAAGAGACAAACTTTCTGTACGACAGCTTGAATCAATAGTTAATAATATGCAGAATAAGGAAAAGAAAGAAAACAGCAAACCTGTATATGAGAAGGATTTATTTGTACTTCAAGCAGAGGACACTATGAGAAATATACTAGGCACTAAAGTGAATATCACTAAGGGCAAAAAGAGTGGAAAGATTGAGATAGAGTATTATAGCGACGAGGATTTAGAGGCTATAATTAATATGCTGTTAGGGGAATAAAAATTTAGAACGCATAAATATATAAACTTTAAAGTATAAACAATAAAAGGTCATCAATTAAAGATGACCTTTTTATATGCTTAAAATATTTAGTTTTCATCGGCTTCAACATCTTCACCAGTTCCCTGATTTAATCCAGTTCTTTCTGGTTTTAGATAATCGCCTTCACCTAAAACTATATGACCACTTTCATAGTCTTTACCGTCAACTGTAAGCTGAATCTGATCTACATCAAAGTTTTCTATAAATGTCTGAGCAACAGCATCAAGCATAAGTGATTCTGCACCACTACCTAGATTATTATTTATAAAAGCTGAATTTACGTCTAATAATCCAGTTTTTGTTCCATTAGCTTCTGTTACATCAAAACTATTTAATTTAGCATCTTTAGGAATAACACCTAAATTTTTTAATTCTTCAAATACAACTTTAGGGTCTTCTTTTTTAGCTTTAACTTCATTTTCAATTAATTTTTCATTTTCTAAATCGTAATTATATACTACTATGCTTTCTTCTTCTGTTTCTTCACTGGCTAATTTATCATTTTCTTCTTTGTCGTCTTTTTTATCCTCTTCTTTGTCAGAACTTTCCTGCTGAGTCTGAGTTGTGTTGTTGTCCTTATCTTCTGTATTGTTTCCTGCGTCTGTTTTACTGCATCCTACAAATGCAAATGCAAGTACAAGAGCTACTGCAAGAGATGTTAATTTTTTTATTTTCATAATACTTTCCTCCTAATTAAAAATTCTAATAGAATTATATTTTGAATGGCAAATATTTGCATTTACCGAGTTCAATTAATTAAGTGCTTTTTTATATTATACTATACTTTGAAAATATTAGGGATACAAAAGAATTACAACGTCTTTTAAAAAAGTTATGATTAATGAAAAAGTTGTAACCTAAAAGTATATATTATGAAAAAAATGTGACAACTTGATATAGAAGTTGTAATATATAGATATAGAAAAAATCTATAAAAAAGTATATCACTATATATTTTTAGATGTGATAAAATTAAAAAGTAAAATAAATTTAATTTTTAAAGGGAGATGTTTAAAAATGATAAAAGTAGATGCTAGAGGATTAGCTTGTCCAAAACCAGTTATAAACACTAAAAAAGAATTAGAAAAAATAGCTGAAGGAACAGTAGTTACAACAGTTGACAACACTACTGCAAAAGAAAATCTTTTAAAATTAGCTAAATCTCTTAACTGTGAAGCAACAGTTATAAAAGAAGAAGATGGTGAAATAGAAGTTCAGATAGTTAAAGGAGAAGCTGCAGCTGAAGTAGCTACTGAATCAAATGACGATTTATGCGATCAGGTTGTTTTCATATCATCTGATAGAATGGGTTCAGGAAATGATGAATTAGGAAAAGTTCTTATAAAAGGATTCATATATACTTTAACAGAAACAAAACCATATCCAAAAGCAGTTGTTCTTGTAAATGGTGGTGTTACACTATCTACTGAAAATGAAGCTACTGTAGAAAATCTTAAAAAATTAGAAGAAGCTGGTGTACAGGTATTATCTTGTGGAACATGCTTAGACTACTACGGATTAAAAGATCAGTTAAAAGCTGGTGTAGTAAGCAATATGTACGACATAGTTGAAACATTAAAAGGTGCATCAAATACAATAACAATAGGATAATTTTTAAAATTAAATACGATAAATAAAAATTGAGCAAAGAAAAAGCTATTACAGTAATTTTATACTATAATAGCTTTTTTATTTTATAAATTATTTTCTATGAGTATATGAAAAAAAGTCTGTAAATTTAATCGCCTTCTATGGTAATATCAAATT